>JAUWKY010000092.1 GCA_030613915.1 Syntrophobacterales bacterium | reverse complement strand
GTAGTGTTTGGCAGGTCCACCGGGTTACTATTATTAATAAATATTCAAGACTTCGTTTGCAGGTGAGACATTACATAGGATGTTGGCAATATATAGCATGATTTTTCTCAATGAACACATCTACAAAGTGACGGGTTTCAATTGATCTTGACATGCCAGATCAATGACCTTATGTTTTTCCCAAAACGTACGTAAGAATCACTTCTCCCGGATACCCTTCTCGGTTAAAAGATCGTCTTGAGCAGCAAACCCTGCTGAAACATGAAGGCAGGAGACCAGGGAGTTCAGGGGTTACTTAAATGAAGAAACAATATCTTACCTTTATCCTTTGCTTAGTATTAATCATCGGCTGTGCCACCAGTCCTACAGGAAGACGTCAGCTCATGATCGTCTCGGAGGAAAGGGCCATTTCCGCCTCCAAGCAGGCGTATGTCGAGATACTAAAACCCTATGAACAGCAGGGCAAGGTCGACAACGATCAGGCCTTGAAAGATCGTGTCTACAGGATTACCGAGCGGTTGATTGCTCAGGCCATAAAAATGCGGCCGGAGACGAAAAATTGGGACTGGAGTATCAAAATCATCGATGATCCGAAAACAGTTAACGCCTGGGCCATGGCCGGCGGTAAGATGGCACTTTATAGCGGTCTCGTGATACAGCTCAAAGCAACGGATGATGAACTGGCCCAGGTCCTTGGACACGAGATTGCCCATGCCTTGGCTAATCATTCAGCCGAAAAGATGTCGGTTGCCATGGCCACCACCATTGGTGTGATTGCGGTAGGTGTCGCTGCAGATCGCAAGGGGTTGGCACTAACAGGGGCGGCGCTGGCCGCCGCGCTGGCTGTCCAGAGACCAAACAGCCGGGCGGCGGAGTCGGAAGCGGATCGTATCGGCATTGAGCTGGCAGCTAAAGCGGGTTATGATCCGCGGGCCGCGATCACCCTGTGGCAGAAGATGGCCCAGGTCGGCGGTAAAGGTCCCCCCGAATTTCTCAGTACCCATCCGTCTCCGGAAAATCGCCAGAAAAAACTCGCCGAATATGTCCCTGAGATGATGCCCTATTACGAGCAAAAGGGAGGTCGCCCGATTTACAAGTTGTAACCGGAGGCGCAACGACAAAAATCTTCTACACCTTCGTTGCTTGTTGTTCTCCAGTCTTACCAAAACGTCGTTCCCGCCGCTGGTAGTCAGCGAGCGCCTCCATTAACTGGGCCTCACGGAAATCCGGCCAGTATATCGGGCTGACGTAAAGCTCAGTGTAGGCCATTTGCCACAGGAGAAAATTGCTTATCCGTTGTTCACCACTGGTACGAATGAGCAGGTCCGGGTCAGGCATGTCTGAGGTGTCGAGATTCTGGGAAAACATCACTTCATCTATTTCTGCGGGTTCCAGTTGATTGGCCACGCAGGCCGCCGCCAGCTTTTGAGCGGTTCGGACGATTTCGGTCCGGCCACTGTAGCTAAGGGCCAGGTTGAGGAGCATCTCACTGTTTGCCGAGGTTTTGTTCATGGTGTCTACCAGCAACCGGTTAATACTTTTCGGCAGTTCTTGGATATCACCAATGGCATTGAGACGGATGGAGTGCTCCATCATCTCGTCTAGCTCAGATTTAAGATATCGGCTCAGCAGCCTCCACAGGGCCTGAACCTCACGACCGGGTCGTTGCCAGTTCTCTTTGGAAAAAGCATAAAGTGTGAGGATGGGAATACCAATTCTGCGGCAGGTTCTGACTACGATTCGAACAGACTCGGCTCCGGCACGATGGCCTTCTATACGACTTAGGTTGCGCTCTTGGGCCCAACGACCGTTACCATCCATGATAATGGCCAGGTGGTGGGGCAGCTTTTCCACCTTAAACCTATCTTTGGCGGGCTGATCAGGGATAGTATTTTTTTTTGGCAGGTCAGGAACGGTAGCCATTCGTCATTCCGGGCTATATCTCAAGAATTTCTTTTTCTTTGACCGCGCACAGCTCGTCTACCTGAGAGATAAACTGGTCGGTTGCTTTCTGGACTTCTTCCTGTGACCGAAACAGGTCATCCTCGCTGATCTCTTTTTCTTTCTTGAGGTCTTTGAGCATTTCGTTGGCATCGCGACGAATGTTGCGAATGGCCACTTTGTTCTCTTCGCTCATTTTTCGCGCAACTTTGACCAGTTCTTTCCGTCGTTCTTCGGTGAGAGGAGGTATTGATATGCGTATGACTTTGCCATCGTTCATAGGGGTGAGACCCAGTTCTGATTTCAGGATTGCCTTTTCGATATCTTCAATTGCCGTTTTGTCCCATGGCTGGATGACAATGAGGCGAGGTTCCGGCACTGCCAGTGAGGCCATCTGGTTGAGAGGGGTTGGGGTATCATAGTAAGAGACCCGGATCCCATCAAGCAGGGAAATGGAGGCTCTGCCCGTGCGCAGACGGCTGTATTCTCGTTTGAGCGATTCTATTGACTTTCCCATCCGGTCCTTCAAATCTTCGAATATTTCATCAACCATTATCCCCCCCCTCCACTATAGTGCCAACCGGTTCACCCATAACCACCCTCTTCATGTTGCCCGGCTTGGTGAGGTTGAAGACGATTATGGGCATAGCATTATCCATAGCTAGAGAAATAGCAGTTGCATCCATTACCTTCAACTGCTTATGAAGGACTTCCAAATGAGTGAGCCTGTCTATTTTTTTGACACCCGGAGTCTTCTCCGGATCGGCCGGATAGACGCCATCAACCCTGGTGGCTTTTAGCAGGACATCGGCCTGTACCTCCATGGCGCGCAATGCGGCAGCGGTATCCGTAGTAAAGTAAGGGTTTCCGGTTCCCGCGGCGAAGATTACGATACGTCCCTTCTCCAGATGGCGAATAGCGCGACGACGGATGTAGGGCTCTGCCACTGCTCTCATGCTGATAGCTGATTGCAGCCGAGTCTGACCACCCAATCTCTCTAGGGCATCTTGCAGTGCTAGAGCATTGATGACGGTGGCCAACATCCCCATATTGTCCGCCGAGGTCCGGTCCATGCCGCGGGAAGCAGCAGACACGCCGCGAAAGATGTTGCCTCCCCCAATAACCACGGCAACCTGGACCCCCAGACTATCCACTTCATATATGTCTGCGGCTACCTTGTCAATAACCTCGGGGACGATACCGAAGGAGGCGTCTCCCATCAGAGCCTCACCACTTATCTTAAGAACTATCCGCTTGTATTTAGGTTCCGACATGGTCCCTTTCTTGAAGAAAATCCGAAATCCGAAGCTCGGAATCCGAAACAAATTCGAAATTCAAATGTTCAAAACAGAAGCAGCTTGGATGATCGACTATAATGTTTGGGACATTTGGATTTTCGTGATTTGAAAATTGTTTCGATATTCGGATTTACCGTTTGGTGGATTAGGCGGAGCCAATCAACCAAACGGTGCTAGCTTGCCGAATCTTCACCCAACTGATAACGGATGAAACGACGCACTATTACGTTTTCGCCAGTCTTGGCGCGAAGCTCATTGAGAAGATCTTCGATGGCAATATCAGTGTCGCGGACGTATGCCTGCTCCAAGAGGCAAACCTCCTGGTAGAATTTATTGAGTTTACCCTCGGCAATTTTATCGACAATGTTTTCCGGTTTGCCTGTTTCAAGGGCCTGCGCCCGGTAGATTTCCTTCTCACGCGCTACGATTTCCTGGGCAAGACCCTCACGGTCAATGGCCAAGGGGTTGGTTGCAGCAATATGCATGGCGAGGTTTTTGACAAAGTCGCCAAAGGCCTCGTTTCTGGCGGTGAAGTCGGTTTCACAGTTTACTTCCACCATGACTCCAATTTTGCCACCCGCGTGGATGTAGGAATGGACCATACCCTCACTGGCGATTCTGCCGGCTCGCTTTTGAGCTACAGCCAGACCTTTCTGCCTCAGGTAATCAATGGCTTTCTGCATGTCACCCTGGGTTTCCTGGAGTGCCGCCTTACAATCCATAATCCCAACGTTGGTTTTTTCCCGCAACTCTTTCACCATTGCTGAAGTGATTTGCAATTTTTTCCTCCTTCAAAGTCGCTCATTCTTCCACAGGATTGATAATCTCGATCTCAGGGCCGCCTTCTTCAGCAGAGATGGCGGTGCCGATCAATGCAGCTTCGGCTTCGGCGTCAGTGGACGCTTTGTCCATTGCTGCCTGAAGTTGCTCTTCTCTTTTCTGCTTGCCCTCAATACATGCATCCGCGACTTTGGAAGCAAAGAGGCGGATAGAGCGGATGGCGTCGTCATTCCCCGGAATGATATAATCGATGGGATCGGGGTCGCAGTTGCTGTCCACAATCGCAACGATGGGTATGCGCAATTTGTTGGCCTCTGCCACAGCTATATTTTCACGCCTTGGATCCACTATAAAAACAGCACCTGGCAGTCGCTCCATGTCCTCAATGCCCCCCAGGTTCCTATCCAGCTTCATCGTCTCCCGTTCCATCTGGAGAATCTCTTTCTTGGGAAACTTACTGATGCTGCCATCCTCCTTCATACCCTTGAGCTGTTTGAGTCGGTCTATGCTCTTTTTGATGGTCTGGAAGTTGGTGAGCATTCCGCCAAGCCAGCGGTGGGTGACGCGAAACATGCCGCAGCGTTCGGATTCTTCCACAATGGAGTCCACTGCCTGTTTTTTGGTGCCGACAAAAAGCACGGAATCTCCGGCTGCCAGCGTATCAACTAAGAATTGATAGGCAGTGTTAAACATGCGAACGGTCTGTTGTAGATCAATGATGTAGATTCCATTGCGTGCCCCGAAAATGTATGGTTTCATCTTCGGGTTCCAGCGGCGGGTCTGATGTCCAAAATGGACACCAGATTCGAGAAGTTGCTTCATGGTAATAACTGACATTTTTTCCTCCCTCTGGTTTTTCCTCCATCCCCCCGGCAATACCTAGCCACCCCGCAACCCGGGACACCAAAGGATTGAGGGGATGTGTGGTTTGAAAAACAGTGCTAACAAAACCTCCTTTAGTTCCTGTAAACATTGCAAGAAAAGGGGTTTCAGCAATTCTTAAACTTGGCCCTCTCCAGCAACAATACTGTATGGAGTGGACCAAACTGTGCCTTCGGGTAAACGACTTTAACTATCACACTTACTGTTAACTTTCAAGGGGAAAAGCGAGTTATCGGCATGGAGCATGGGGGATTGGGAACGACGTGGAAAAACGGCGAGACGGGGATTAGAGGTCAGAGGTCAGACGTCAGAGGACAGCAAACAGCTTACGATTTGACGAGCCTGCCTGCCTGCCGGATCATTCTGCCACTCTTCGGCCCGCAGGTGAGGATGAGATCTAAAACTGAGAGATTGGCGATGAAATCACCCCAGAGCTGAGGGTAAATTGGAGGTTCATATTTGTAATACATTATCTGAATACCATGGCGTTGGAACAAATTCTCGTCGAGGTACTTGTGTGATGAAGCTATGGTCAAATATTTCCGGGCTCCTAGCCCCTTACAAATATCCACCAGCCGTTGGGAACCACTGGTCTCAATGGCAAAAGTTGAGTTGCGCACAAAAGGTCGAGGAATTCCCAAGGCGATTCTCAGATAGTCCAAAATCACGAGATTGAGCTCTAAGAGCTCGCGCCGGGTATCGTGGTATATTTGTCGACACAATGTGCCATGTTCGTCCCAGTAAGGAGCATGTTTGTAAGCATGTTCAAGGCTGAACAGATGCTTTTTCTGCCAATTTTCGGCGTTGCAGATTTCAACCTGATCAATACGCTGAAAACTCCTGCCTCGCTTCCAAACTGGCACTGTTAGCCACAATTCTCCCTGGTCGTTCTTGAGCCGGTTTCGATTTATCCAGCTTCCTCCCAAGGGAAATTGGACATCATCGAGCAGCACCAACTGTTCCGCTTGCATACCTTTAAAAAATAGTCCGGGCCAAGGCATGAAATTTGGATGGTGGCAAGCGATCATCATGGCTGAACTCGCAGGGCGCATAGCGCAGAGGGTATCGGTAAACAGTAAACGGTGAACGGTAAACGGATTAGGGGGGCCACCTCAACGGTTTACCATCTACAAGTTGCCGTTCACAGAGTAGTAGTGTTCAGTGCCTAGTAATTGCTGCCAGCTGCTGGCTGCCCGCTGCCCCCTGATCTAGCTTCTATAATCGGCATTGATCTTGATGTAATCAATACTGAGATCACAGGTGTAGACTGATTCCTCTGCCGTGCCCTCACCAAGATCAATCGTTATGGAAAACGATGGTTGGCGTAAAATCTCGCTGGCCTTATTCTCCGCCTTTTCTCCAAGAGAAAGCCCGTTTTCCACAAGCTTCACCTCATTGAAGAACAGCTGCACCCGGTTGGGATCGAAGCGGATATCCGCCCGGCCCAATGCCGCAAGAACACGGCCCCAGTTGGCGTCCTCTCCAAAAAGGGCGGTTTTTACCAGGGGTGAGTTGGCAACTGTACGAGCTCCCCTGAGTGCTTCAACCTGACTTGATGCTCCCTTTAGTCTGATTTCAACCAATTTGGTGGCACCTTCTCCATCAGCAACGATTTTCTTAGCCAGCTCTAGTAGGACTTCTCCAAGGGCCTGGCGTAAGCGTTCGCCATCAGGGGAAGCCAGGTCTGCTATCGGCTGGTTAGCGGCGCGACCGTTTGCGAGTACTATAAGCGTGTCGTTGGTGCTGGTGTCCCCGTCCACCGTAATCCGGTTAAAAGAGTGTTCCGCTTCTTCTCGAACCAGTGCCTGGAGGGCTTCAGGGGTGATGGCTGCATCCGTGCCCACGAATGAGAGCAAGGTTGCCATGTCCGGGCAGATCATGCCGGCGCCCTTGGCGATGCCAAGTACTGTGAAAGGACGGTCCTGCAGCCGGCTTCTTACCATGTGGATTTTGGGTACCGTGTCCGTGGTCATAATTGCTTGAGCCGCATCCATCCAGCCATCGGAGCGCACCAATGGAACTAATTTGGGAAGATAGTTGGCCACCGGCTCAATGGGCAGGTCCATGCCAATCACCCCGGTGGAGGCCACCAAAATCTCTTCGAGGGGACAGCCAATGGCATCAGCAGCTATGCGAGCTGTGGCCTGGGCACGTTGCAGGCCAATGTCCCCGGTGCAGGCGTTGGCGATACCGCTGTTGACTACAATTGCCCGGACAGTATTCCCGGTTAGATGTGAGCGGCTGAGCAAAACGGGGGCTGCCTGGACCTTGTTGGTGGTAAAAACCCCGGCAGCAGTGGCTGGCACCTCACTGGTAATGAGGGCAAGGTCGGGACGTCCTTGATAGCGAATGCCAGCGGCTATTGCGCCGGCTTTGAATCCGGGAACGGTAAACTCTTCAGGAGGAGGTAATTGGTCAGTGGTCATTGGTCATCTTTCATTTCACATTTCACACTTCACATTTGGCATTGAGATTTAGGTTGGAAGAATATATTGCTCAAATGTAGGAATGATGAAGGCCAAATGGGCAGCGAAATAAGCAAGGCGAGATGAGTAATGGCGCTGTGCGCTATGCTCTTTGCGCCATGCGCTTATCTCCCACAGCATTTCTTGTATTTCTTGCCGCTCCCACAGGGACAGGGCTGGTTGCGGCCAACCTTGGCAGAACGTCTTGCCGGCTTTCTTTTTGAGCCAGCCGCTGATTCGCCGTGACTGAGGAGCAGGGGCTGCTGTTGGGCTTCTTGCAGGTGCTCTTCCTCCTGAGTAGCCACCTGAATCCTGAAAAGCATCTGGACGATCTCTCCCTTGATCTGCTCCACCATTTCCTGAAACATTTCAAGCCCTTCACGCTTGTACTCGATGAGCGGATCTTGCTGAGCATAACCACGCAAGCCAATCCCTTCCTTCAGGTGATCCATGGCCAGGAGATGCTCACGCCAGCGCTGATCTACCGTCTGCAGGGTTACCAACCGCTCCATGTCTCGCGCGATTTCCGGGCCCCACTCCTCCTCTTTCTGAGAGTAGCCGTTCCGAGTTTTTTCCAAGAGGAACTCACGTATACCTTCCTGGGTGAAGTCTTCCGCGGCATTCCCTTCGAAGCTCAGTGCCATGGAGAAGTGAGTTAGAAAAGCTTCCTGTAATCCTCGCAGATCCCACTCTTCCGGAGGGGTCTCTTC
>JAUWKY010000226.1 GCA_030613915.1 Syntrophobacterales bacterium | reverse complement strand
TGAGCCTGAGGACAACCGAGAGAAATGGCCCCGTGGTTGGTTTTCGGCAGGTATGGGATAGTGATGAAATCATGCTGATCACTGATCGTGGTCTTCTCATTAGAACGAAGGTCAATGAGGTTTCGATAATTGGTCGGGTTACCCAGGGCGTTCGCCTTATTAACATCGCGCCAGATGAAAAAGTAGTGGATATGGCCATTTTGCCAGAGTCGGAGGAAGAGGAGGATGAAATAGAGGGCGGCGAGGAGCAGGCAGAGGGCAGCCCTTCGACGAACTCAGGGTAGGCGGGTAGAGCCAAAGGACGCGGCGACAGGGCGAGACGGGATCTTCAGCTAGCAGCGGGCAACTGGCAGCTGGCAGGAAAAAGATATCTCGTATACGGAATCATAGTCGCATGCCGCAATCTGACCTCTGCCTGCTGCAATCTGCCTGCTGCCTAGTTTTACCACTCTCGGAGAATTAATGGACGAACAGCATACGCAAAAGGGCTTTACAGAGGCTGTGGCCGTGGTGGGCGGCGGTAGCTGGGGAACCGCACTCGCTAATCTGTTGGCCGAAAAGGGTATTGCCGTTACCCTCTGGGTCTTTGAAGAGGACCTGTGCGAAGAAATGCAAAAGACCAGAGAGAATACGCTCTATCTGCCGGGGGTACAACTGTCACCACTGCTCGAGCCAGGCAATAGCCTGGAGACGGTGCTGGCCGGGAAGCGGATTGTGCTCATGGCCGTGCCCTCCCACGTGCATCGGCGCCTTGCCATGCAGATGCTTGAATTCTTGCAGGGACCGGTTGTGATAGTGAGCGCCACCAAAGGTATTGAAAATGAGTCTCTGCAAACCATGTCCGGGGTCTGGAGTGAGATCATGCCGGCTGGCATGGACTGGGAGTACGCAGTGCTTTCAGGCCCTAGCTTTGCCCGCGAAGTAGTTAAGAAGGTGCCTACGGCAGTCACAGTGGCCTCCACTTCCAGGGAAGTGGCGCAGGAAATACAAAGGCTTTTTTCCACTGAATTTTTTAGGGTTTACACCAGTACAGATGTGATTGGTGTGGAAATGGGCGGGGCGCTAAAGAATATCATAGCCTTGGCTGCTGGCATCACTGATGGCCTCGGCCTGGGTTACAACACCCGCGCGGCGCTGATGACCAGGGGGTTAGCTGAAATGAGCCGCCTTAGCACCAGTATGGGGGCCCACCCTTTGACTTTTCTGGGACTCGCTGGTGTGGGTGATCTGGTTCTCACCTGTACTGGGGATCTCAGCCGCAACCGCACTGTAGGGTATCAGCTTGGACAGGGTAAAAAACTTGCAGAGATACTTGCCGAGATGAAAATGGTGGCTGAGGGGGTCAAAACCACTCGTTCTGTTCATAATCTGGCTCAGCAACAGGGAATCGAGATGCCCATTTGCGAACAAATGTACCGTATCCTCTATGAGGACCAACCAGCAGAAAAAGCGCTGACAGAGTTAATGCAGCGTGAACTAAAACATGAAGTGGACACCTTTTTTGGGTAGCGCTCACGCTCCCCGACCGTTCAGCTAGCAGGCTTCACTTGAGGACCGCTGCGCTTAAGGTTTGAGGCAGGTTTTTTACCTCCAACCTCGAGGCGCGAAGCGCCGCTCCTCCAGCCTCAAACTTCCACACCTCCTTCGTGCCGAAGAAGAGCCTTTTTCAACTTGAGGCCACCGCCAAAACCTCCCAATTTACCATGAGCAGCCACTACCCGGTGACATGGAACAAACAGGACCACCTGATTACTGCCACAGGCCTGTCCCACTGCCCTGGCAGCTCGGGGGCTGCCAATCCGGTCGGCTATCTCTCCGTACGTAACAATCCTACCCAAGGGAATTTCTCTCAGGGCTGACCAAACCATGAGCTGGAATGGGGTGCCCTGAAGATCCAGGGCATGGCTCATACGCTTCGTTTCACCTGAGAAATAGCGTCGCAAAAGCTCGACGGCTGGAGTCAGAGGGACGCTATCTTCTTTTATGAGGGCCTCGGAGTTCTTTTTCATCACAGCGGCTATTGGGCCGGCTTCATCCTTACCGTTCATGAATCTGCATGCACAAATACCTTTGTCTGTCCCTGCCAGAAAGAGGGAACCCCAGGGGGAGTCGAGTCGGGTGTAGTGTATTTTCTTCGCCATATGGTTTCCTTTATTACGCTGACAATCCAAGGATTATTTATCCAAAATAAAATCGGTAATATACGGATTCGTCTCCTTCTCCCGCCCCAGGGTTGAGGTGGGTTGATCGCCGTAGTCATGCCCTGGCCATACCACGGTGTCTTCGGGGAGGGGCAGCAGCTTTTCCTTGATGGAATTGAGCAGTGTTTCCATGGACCCCCCCGGCAGATCGGTGCGGCCGACGGCTCCAACAAAAAGAGTGTCACCGGTGATAAGATTGTTTTCTACCAGCACACATACTGCTCCCGGAGTATGTCCTGGCGTGTGGATGAACTCCAGGGTCAGCTTGCCCAGGGGAAGTCTGTAATCGTCAGTGATCCGAATATCAACCGGTGGCGCAGCTGAAAGCCCGAATGCCGCGGCCCAAGCCTTGGCCTCTCCAGTAGTAAACAAATCGTCATCCAGTTCATGCATCACTGTTTTGGCACCAGTTCGGCCAGCCAGGAGCTGATTGCCAAAGGTGTGATCAGCATGACCATGGGTGTTAATAATGTAAGACAGCTGGAGATTCTTTTCCTCGAGAATCGAGATAATTTTCTCTATATCATCTTCATCGCCCGCAGGATCAATAGCTGCCGCCTCCCGGGTCTCTTCACAAGCAACCAGATAGCAGAATACTTCCATCTGACCCACGGTAATCTGTTCAATGATCATAATGAATCCTCCTAAATATCAGTCCACTACAATTCTGAAAGGTATATTGCCAACATTCTTCAAGCAACCAAAAATCCACAGGAACTCTTCCCTAAAGCGTTCGTAGTCAGAAGGGTTGGCATAGCGGTTGGGTCCACCACTGAGCAATGGTACTATGTCATCTCTCCAGGCATAGCCGAGCTTCTTGAAGAGTTGTTTGAGAAACCGATTGAGTTTCTGGCTCGACCTCGAGCTGCCGGAATTCTCCAAAAACCACCGTCGAGGGGCAAATTGGTCTCGATGGGTTAAAACGAATGCGATGGCCTCAGGGAGCTCCTTGTCGGTCACCGCCAAACCAGTCTGTGCATTAAAGATGTCCAGATGGGTCCCGGGCATGGATGAAGAGATGACGCAGGGTAGATCGGACCGGAAGTATTCATACAAGCTTCGGCAACCGTTCTCATTGAGTGATAGGTGAACGCCCATTTTACACCGACCCAGTTGGCTCGGAATATCTTGTCTCAAGATGTTTGCCATTACGGTTACCCGATCTTCCAGTCCGGCCCGGCCAACCAGACTCTTGAACTGATCCACGTTTTCTTGCCGGCCTCTTCCAAGAAAGAGAGCTTTCTTATCCATCAGGAGCTGATGTTGCAGTAGTTCTAACATCAGCTCATGTCTTTTACGAGGGATGTCGTCGTAGGTGGAGTTAAAAACGAGGTCGTATTCCTGCCGTTGATCAAGCACCACCGCATCATTTTCTGAGAGATAGTCTCCGTGGGCCAACGGGGTGGGTACCATCTGGGGTTGACTGTTCAGAAAAAGGATGTCGTCGGCGCTGCCAACCCCAAAAACGCACGCGTCTTCCGCTGTGGATAAGTTGCGCAACCAGGTGTGGCGAAAAACCACCCCCCATGGGGGTTCTACATAGAGTATATATCTGCGGTTAAGCTGTCTAAATAGCATGGAATTAGCCATGAGATAGGGGAGCGCGAAAATCCGGAGAACCCCCTTTTCGTTTTCTTTTCCCGGAGCTTTCAGGACCTGACAGAAGTGTCGCAACTTGTACTCTTTTTGCACCTTTTTCTGCAGTCTATCAGAGACTTTCTGTTTTTCTTCGGACAAGAACGATCTAATTTCCACATCGTCTCGATACAGCGCTTCAACCTTGAACAAATTGGACCACTGTCTTGGAAAAGGCAACAAGGCGAGAAAGAATAGGGCCTGTCGCTGCAGAGAGCTATTTTTCTCTCCTTCGGCCAGTTCTCTCAGGATGTGATAGCGTTTCTGCAGACCATCGTAAGGCCAGGTTACCCCTCTCGCCTCTTCCAGGATTGGGCGACCCCAGTAGAGCAAATAGGACAGGGCAGAAAGCACGTCGCTTCGGAGATTTCTGTGGGATAAAGGATCCGACCCGGTGAAGAGATCTCCTGAATCAATGAGAGAGAAGAATTTATCTATAGTCGCTATAGATTCGCGCGCTTTATCTCCTTGAGTCATTCCGCTCCCTCGTGGCCACCGTTCTCACAGAACTCAGGATATTGTTGGACGGTAAATGATGTCCGAGATCGGCGTAAAGGCTTTATCCGCAGGTCAATGGTTGGTGCAAACGTGGCAACCTTACACATAGATTGTTGCCGCTGTCAACCGGCCCAGAGTCCAGGACTTTCCTCAAAAATGTATGCTTGATGTTTATCCATTTAAACTATTTCCGAGTTGAGGTCTCATTTGGAAATGAAAATGCCTTCCAGATGTTTCTTCTGTCGTTCCGAG
>JAUWKY010000029.1 GCA_030613915.1 Syntrophobacterales bacterium | reverse complement strand
ACCGTGTGAACCCGTACCATATCAAGCTGATCAGCCGTCATTGATTCATTCTCCCGAGTCACACCGGGGATTTTAGATTGCAGATTGCAGGTTGGGGATTGTGAAAAACAATATTTCTTGACTTGCTCTGTCTAGTTCGATCTAACCATATCCTGCGGTCTCGAATTTGTAGCTCTAAATCCGAAATCCGCAATGCGAAATCCGCAATCTCTCTACTCCACCTCGTACTCTGCTTGCTCGAGTATCCCCCAGAGCCGTTCTCGATTGCTTTCGTATTCTTGCAGCAGCAGCGGACCACAGTGACTTGCCGGCATCTCTCTACTCACCACCCTTGCAGCAAAGGCCATGCAAGTGGGCTCACCACATTCGCCACAATTGGTCTGGGGAAGCTCACGGTAAACGGTGAGAGGACCGACACGGGCCTGTTTGCGCCAGGTCGGCGTAATGCTGTCGCGACGATCGTGAACCCCATTGATCATTCTTTTCAGCTCTTCACACACCTGTCGGGCTTCCGCCTCATCCTGTAGAGCGGTTACTGTTATCTGTTTCGGTCGGATAGCGATTATGTGACCCCGCTCCATGTAGTTGAGCTCGTTTGTGCCATGGAAATAGGTGCAACCTCGGATTTCCGTGGCAAGATAGGGCAAGAGATCACCGATATCTGTCTGCAGATCAATGATGGCATTGAACTTGGTCGAGGTGGGCATACATTCGATGTTCACCAGGTTCACGTGAAACTTTTCAACCAACATGGGTAAGTATCTCCCGAACTAATCAAATTGGGTTATTTGCAATGGTATCTCTATAAATACGAAATCCGAATAATGAATTTCAACTCGTCCCATTGGATAGGATTTCATAAGCCCTTTGGATCTCTTGAAACTTTCGCTCGGCCAACCGTTGAAATTCATCGCCTAGGTGCGTGACCCGATCCGGATGATATCGCTGCGCCTTTTTACGATAAGCACTCTTGATTTCCTCTGGAGTTGCGTTCCTGGAGACATCTAGAATCTCGTAGGGATCTTTTTCCGCCCCTGCTCCTGGTTCCGATTCCTCCTGCCCTGGTCTGCCGGAATGGTAGCTGCCAGTTTGTCGGTAGCCCCCAGGTAGGACTCGTTTGACAAACCAATATGCGAGAAGGAGCACTGCAATGTCATCGGCCCAGCCCAATCCCAATAGGGTGTCGGGAATCGCATCTATGGGACTAGCCAGATATAATAGGCCAAGAAGCAACGGCCAGAAGCGTTTCAGCCAGAGCACATCATCTCCTACCTAGAGTCGAAGCGTAATTTGCTTGAATTCCCAAGCGTTGATACTCTTCTAAGATATCAAAATCCCAATACTGCCTACTGCTTATTGTACAATCTTTCTTCACTCGAGACGATGGCGTTGGATACCGAGGCGATGCCAGAGCTCGGTGCGAAACTTTCGAGTGGTACCCAGATCCACCTCACTAAAGTACACCTGTTCACGCTCATCGAGTTCCACCTTGACCCACCCTTCCAGACTATCCAAGCTGCGTAACCAAAGGGTGAAATCATCCCTGCTTATCAGTCTAGGTGGCTGAATTATAATGCTATTTCCTCCGTGGTGCCGGTAGACCCGACCCCCGACCCGGGAGTTGAAGCCAGCGGTATTGATACCAACCACGGGAATAAAATTCTCAAATGCCCGCACCAAAGCACTTTGCTTCCAGTGGGCTTTGAGTATAGGAAAAATGGACTGGTTGATAATCAGATCTGCGCCATGATCAGTAAGTATTTGAGCCGCCCTAGGCTGTCCCCAGAAGTCGAAGGAGACTGGGAAACCCATTTTACCAAATTCAGTATCGAACACCTTATAGGTTGAGTCTCCCGGGACAATCCCTAAATGGCGCCGCTCCATAGTGGTAAGATTGGCTTTACGCTGCCGACCAACAATAGTGCCACTCCGATCAAAAAGCGTTGCCGTATTGAATCTTTCGTCACCCACCTCTTCCACCAAACCGGCAATAATGTAACACCGAAGTTTTTTCGCCATATCAGCCAAGATCTCATCACCAGCCCACGGGAAATATTCCGGGAGGCAAGCCAGATCCACATCTTTACCGCGACACTTTTCCAGCAGTGTTATGGCATGGCCCACATTGCGAGGATCATCCAATTCTGGATAGGGTTTCCCCTGAATGAGGGCAACACGCACGGTGTCTTTCATGGCACACTCTACCTCTCATGTAGTCCACATGGAGCAATGCATACTGCCTAGTGCTTAGTGCCTACTGTCTATTGTATTAGGATGGGTACTGTCCACCGCTGAGGGCTAATGACCGCGACTTTCTTTCAGGGCTTCAGAAAACTCTTCTTTGACAGCGTCGAATACGTCTGAGTCCGCCAGCAGTTCAAAGTACTGAAAGTACGTTTTGCCCTTATGGAAATAGATCCGAGCCTCCCCCTGCCCCTGTACCTGAAGATCTTCTGCCTGAGCTGCCATTGTACTCTCGGCCGCAGGTAGGCCACCGAAAAGCTCGTATTCGAAATACTGATAGTTTTTTGAGGCCCGCGCCGCCTTGCTGCGGTTCTTGAGAATGTCTTTGAGTTTCCCGTAGGCCTTAATAAGATTATCTGAGTAGTCACGGGATGAGCGCTCCACCCAGATCTTTATCACCGCCGGGCGAATTTTGGCAGCAAGCACCACATCGGGTTTTTTCCCCACTGTGAAAGCATCATACGGTGCAGGTACTTTTTTCACTATTTCCCAGTCCCCCGCGGGAAGCTTGAACTTCAAGCGACCCTTGGAATAACGTAAGTAGCCCTCTTCCAGCGACGCTCCAGAAGCAGCCGTTGCGCCCAAGCTCCCGAAAATCAAAATTAGCAATACAGTTATCAATCGTCGACCCATGACAGCCTCCTTTTTTCCTGCTCTTGATAATGGTGAACCGTTTCTTCCTCACGATTATTCTTGATCTACTAGCTTCCGCTCACCACTTCCTCATGCAGCTCTAGATCCACCCACAAGGGAAAATGATCGGATGGGTAGCAACCAGCTTCGTGATCGCAGACGATAGAAACATCAAGGATTCTGAACTCGAATGTGGTCAGGACCCAGTCTATGCGGCCTTTCGTTGGAACACCTGTAAATCCATGTTGGGTATAGCTCTGTTGATCTTCCGGTCTGTTCAGCTCTTGCCAACTGTCGACGAAAGGTCCAATAGGCTTGTTAAGGGTACGATGCACTTCCGAGCCAGGGAGATCATTAAAGTCCCCCAGTAACACCGTTGGTGCTCCCCTCTCAGCAGCCCAGGCACGAATCATTTTTGCCCCTTCTATGCGGGCCTGTTCTGATATGTGATCAAGGTGTGTTACCGAGACCCAAATGTGCTGACCGCTATGTCTCATTTCCAAAAGAGCAAAACTGATCATGCGGGGAAAGGCCGTATCCCAACTCTTGCTCATATGAACTTCTGGCCTTTCTGATAGCCAGAATTCACCGTCTTCTACCAGAGCAAAAGAATCGTCCAGATAGTATAGCGTGGGATACTGACAGTGGTCATCCCAGTGACGTGACTCAGCCGAGATCCTGTAGCCCGACAGATTTTCTTGCAAAAATGCCAACATAGAGGGTTTTCCTTCTTGCGTCCCCAGCAAATGAGGGCGGTACTTAAGAATCATCCTCACCAGAAAATCCCGGCGATTAAGCCAATGGTTCTCTCCATCAAATGCATTTTCAAAACGGAGGTTGAAGGTCATTACCCGCAAGGAAACTCCTTTCATCATCAGTCTGGTACTAACATTCTGCCCAATTCTACAGGGTTAAATCAAGGGCTTGCAAGTAAAAGATATGGAGAGCGCTGAACTGGCCTTACTGTTAGAGAGGCTCGAGTGATCAAAAGAAGTATCGCAGGGCTAAGCCGGGGCAGGTTCTCTTTGGGGCGGGTACTAAGGAGTTATAATTGCTCGGAACAGCTAGCGCAGGCAGGGGCGTGGGAGAAGCTCAACTCACAGTGCTCCTCCTCCATCCAGTCAGCCAAAATCTTGCGCTGCTCTTCATCCAGGACATGAACGGCTTCCTTTATCTCCCCAAGAGAATCTTCCTTGCCGGTCCATATCCGGGCCAGCAAGGTGAGCAGCAGTCGATCCTGGACGTCTAAGTCTAGATTGTCAATATCCTGGAGAATCATCAGGAGGTCAAATTCTTTGGTGCCGCAGCTCCAGTACTTCTTCCATTTAAAAGGGAGACACCTCTGCATTAACCCCATGAACCGCAGCTTCCGACTCCTGTTATTCTCCGAATACATCAGGATTCCTACGTTATGAGAAACAGCTTTCTTTTTTAGCAGATTCTTAGTCCAAATCCCAGCGAAAATTGTTGGCGTTAACCAAAGCCTATGCAATGCCACCTGGCAACAAGGTAAGCTTCACCGCCCCATCGCTGCCATCAGAGGGAAACGACACATCCAGCCCGGATATTGCATGAATTGCTGTCGCGAGATCACGAAGATGGGCGTGCCACCGGGCAACTCGTCCCGCGGTACCGCGGGATTGGTACCGAGGCGTACCTGAACGGTACGTCGCAGGAGCCGACACCCGAGGACGCCAGGAAGGGCGGCCATATCCGTGGTCGCAGCAAGCAATTCATGAAATATCCGGGCTAATCCTGAAGCCTTTTGCCAAACGCGTTAATGGCCTCAGGAATCTGTTTACGTAGAAAAGTCTCCCTTTCAAGCTCAGGAAGCTCCCTATATACCTGGTATTTGGGATGAGATTCGTTGAACGTTGGAATCGAGGCCGGTCCCAGCCCTTTTAGGAGTGGGTACTGTTCGACTAGTTCTACAATCGGCAACGGTTGCCCTGCTCCACTCTCCAACCAGTCGAGTCGACGCATAGATTCGCAACGGAGTTGATCTAGCACATAAATCGAGATATCTATTACTTCCATTTTTTCCGCTTTATCCAACTGGAAAAAGTCGGAAGCGGTACCAAGGTTCTTTACGCCCATGACCAGTTCATAAAGGGCAAAGATGTTCTGGTCGCCCGGAGAGATAAGAAAAAGCAGAGTGTTGTCCGCAAGATCGGACAACCTGGTTTGCTCATCTAGTTTGTCGCCAAACCGTTTTGACCAGGACTTAAATCCCCTGGCTGCAGCCTGTTTACGTTTAAAAAACTCCAGTTGGATAACTTCGGCCATTGTCAAGGAGCGTTTCCTAGAAAAAGGGATGCGCCTAGCCCGGATATTTCATGAATTGCTGTCGCGAGACCACGAAGATGGGCGTGCCACCGGGCAACCGTCCCGCGCTACCGCGGGATTGATTCCGAGGCGTACCTAAACGGTACGTCGCAGGGATCGACACCCGAGGACGCCAGGAAGGACGGCCATATCCGTGGTCGCAGTAAGTGATTCATGAAATATCCGGGCTAGATTTACATACAGTGTAGGACACACAGAGCTGGATTAATTTCTTATAGCATGATTGCTTGCGAGGAGCAAGAGAAACCACTTGGATTCCATCAGGGTCAGGATGAACGAAAGTGGCTCCTAGCCCGGTCGAAAAGCCGAATAAACTCCTCGATGTCCTTTTTCGCAATTACTCCTTTCAGGTCAAGGATGATCCTTTCGAATTCTCTATAAAATACCCCGTAGGTGGAATTTAGCATTGGCATGGCTGCGTACAGGTCTGCATCTTGGGAAAGGAGATGGGTGATTTCCATGAGCCTTCGATGGAACGCAGGGGTGGCAAAACGCTTCAAGTCCTTAAGATCAACACCTAATGAGTCGATGGTGAGTCCCAAGGCCAAGGTACTAAAGTGAGTCAAGCCTTGGACTACGGCCATATAATAGTCATGAACCTCAGGCGTAACCACCTCCACCCGGGCGCCGCCCTCTACCAGAACACCCTGAAGCCATTCTTGCCACCATTGCCCTCGACCGGGACACATCACCACAGTCTGTCCGGTAACGTTGGGCTCCCCAGGCCCAAAAAGCGGATGAGTCCCTATGACGCTAGCGGCTGAGACCTCGAGCATAGTGCTCACCACCTCACTCTTAAGTGAAGCGAGGTCCATGAGTAGTGCATCATTTTGAACCAGAGGGCCGATAGCGCGGACCACCTCTACCGTATGCTGCAAGGGTACCGCCACCAGGACTAGATTACAGGTTTTCGCCAGATCCTCCTGTGTGGTTTCGGTACCAAGATCAGCCACTGATACCTGGTAGCCAAGTTCACCGAAAAATCGATGAAACCAACGGCCCATTTTCCCCAGACCGCCGATTATTCCCACATGTATGTCCTTGTCTTCGATCATTGGCTTTGCTTGGTGGGTGGTGCTTGCTTACTACTTACTCTCATACAGTTCCTCAAATCTGTCCCAGAATTCTGGAAAGGACTTGTCCACGCAGGTCTCATCTGCAATACGCACCCCTCTCGTGACCAGGCCAGCTACTGCGAAACTCATGGCAATTCGGTGATCATTATGGGGATCAATCAGGGCTCCAACAGGACTTCCGCCTCTGATGGTAAGGCTGTCTTGCCCCTCATCAACCTGTACATCTAATCTCTGCAAGCCTTCAGCGACGGCTTGGAGACGATCACTTTCTTTGATACGGAGGTGGCCAACGTTACCTATGACCGTCGTGCCTTCAGCAAAAGCAGCCGTTACTGCCAAAGTGGGTACCATGTCAGGCATGTCCCTCATATCCACTTCAATTCCTCTAAGTCGCCCGCCTAGTACGGTGACTCCGTGGTCATGCCACTCAATCCTGCATCCCATCTGGGAGAGAAGTTCCAGAAAGGCCAAATCTCCCTGCTGGCTGTTTCGAACGATATTGAGTGTTGTAATTTTCCCCCCGGTGATGGCTGCGGCCGCCCAGAAATAGGAGGCCGAAGAGCAGTCTCCCTCCACATCGTAGTTGCCAGGCCGATATTGTCCAGGTGCCTCCACCCTGAGGGTTTCCTCGTCCAGCCAACCGGCCACCGCACCAAACCTGGACATTCCATCCAAAGTAACATCGACGTACGGCCTGGAAACCAGCCCCTCAACTCCAATCTCAACAGGATTGGAGGCATAAGGTGCTGCGAGGAGAATGGCGGAGACGAACTGACTTGAGCGACTCGCGTCTACAAGAGTGCGCCCACCTTTGAGGCCGTTGCCATGAATGTGTACAGGGGGACAGCCATTTTTTCCCAAGCTCTCAACAACCCCACCCAGTGGTCGTAGGCCAGCCAAAAGTTCACCAATGGGTCGCCTGTGCATGCGGTCACTCCCGGTCAGGACACAATCGCCTTGAGCCAAACAGGCCACTGCAGTCAGTAACCTCATAGAAGTGCCCGCGTTGTCCAGAAAAATAGGTTTCGAAGGATGGTCAAGTTTGCCACCGGTACCAGTCACTTCTGCTGCTTCGGGAGAATGTATGATCTGTGCCCCCAAACTCTCAAGAGCCTTCGCCGTGTACCGGGTGTCGTCACACCAGAGAGTGTTACCCAGCTGACTCCTCCCCTCGGCCAGTGAGGCCATGATGAGGTACCGGTGGGTGATGCTCTTGGAGCCGGGAATACGAACAGTTGTATCTAGATTTGCAGTGGTTCTAATCTGTTTCATTTGCAAGGGACTCAACTAGGGCCTGGCGCATGACTTCAACGGGCGCTTCTTCGCCAGTCCATATCTCAAACTGGGCCACACCTTGGTGGAGAAGCATTTCCAGCCCGGAAACGCAAATACTGCCAGCTGTGGCTGCGTCTTTGAGCAGTCTTGTTTCCAAGGGTCTGTATACCATGTCCAAAACCACCATGCCCCCCTTCAGCTGCTGGGCAGAAATCAAACTCTGGTCCCGAGTTGCGGACATGCCCACCGGGGTGGCATTTACTAAAAGTTCTATCTCTAGACGATCCCACGATTGCCACGCCACGAAGATGCAGTTCATCTCTGCCGCAAGGCTGTGGCCCCGTTCTTGGTTTCGATTCATGAGGAAAACCTCTGCACCGCTGTTCTGCAATCCAAATATGGCAGCCCGGGCTGCACCACCGGCCCCCAGGACCAGACAACGTTTCCCCCCGAGCTCGGTTACCTGCTCCAGAGCCCTGACCACCCCCAGCCAGTCCGTATTACACCCCAGCAACCTGTCCTCTTGAGCGACCACTGTATTCACGGCTCCAATGGCCCGACCAACATCATCCACCTCGTCCAGATGTCCCATAATGTCCTCTTTATGGGGTATGGTGATGCTGGCCCCGCGGAGACCCAGTGTCCTGATGGCCACCGCCGCTTCTGACGCCTTGTTCGCTTTAAAGGCCAGAAAAGCTAGGTTCAAGCCAAGGTGGTTGAAAGCGGCGTTGTGCATCTGAGGACTGAGGCTATGCGCAACCGGATTCCCGAAAATTGCAACATATGCGGTCTGAGCGTTGATCATTGTAACATTTCCAGAAGTTGGTGCATCTCCGCCAGGGTGAACTGTCCCGGGGCAGCCTCAGCGCCACGTTCCAAAGCCGCATAGGTAAAGGCACCGCCTACCAGCAAACAGGCTACCCTGCTGATTCGGCCCAATGAGCCGAGACAGAAAGCCACGACCTCTAGCCCCTGTTTCCTGCCTTGGCCAATGAGGTTGAGCAAGGAGATGTTATCTTCCATCTCCTGGGCCAGAGTAACCACCTTCACCGTCCCAGCCCTGATGGCAGCCATCTCGTTGAACAAAGATTTCAGTATGTTTTCCGGAGGTGTTTCCTGAAAATTATGGTAGCTCAAAATCACTCGCTCTCTCATGCTTGCCAATTCATCCGGCAAATCCTCTTCCCTCCGGAACTCCCAGTCCACATATGAACTTCCTCCTGCCGCTGCCCGGAGGAGAAGTCGAAGTTGCTCCTCTTTGCTACCATCGAAATGACCGCCATGGTCTAAGGAGCGCACTGTGGCGATCACCGGCAAAGGAGCCTGACGCAAAACACTTTCCACCTCTGGCTCCCGAGTGACATCCAGCCGCCACTCCAGCAGGTTGGCTCCCATATCTTTTGCCCTCGTCATGGTCTCGAGCACTTGATCAGGCCGTTCAACCATTACGGACACACAGATCTTCGTCAAGGTGCCCTCCCTTTAGCCCGGACATTTCATGAATCACTTGCTGCGACCGCGGATATGGCCGTCCTTCCTGGCGTCCTCGGGTGTCGGCCCCTGCGACGTACCGTTCAGGTACGCCTCGGAACCCACACCCTGCGGTTGCCAGGTGGCACGCCCATCTTCGCGGTCTCGCGACAGCAATTCATGAAATGTCCGGGCTAGGAGACTCCCGGTCGTTCGTCCCTAGGTATGCCTGGATGTCTCGAGAAGCGGCCAGGATCTCACCGAAAATCTTCTTCAAGGCGCCCCAGGCCAGCGGCCCTCTGTTCTCACGTGCCAGCCGCCGGAAAATAGCTTGCTCTCGGTTCAGGTCCAGGGGGACTTTTCCTGCCTTGTTTTTCAGCGTAGCTACCTCCTGGACGAGAAGCATACGTTGGTTGAGCAACTGGAGGATTTCATCGTCCAGATTGTCGATCTGCTGTCGCAGTCGCTCTAGATCCGACCTATCTTGTTTGCTATCAGTTATTTTTCCCAAATGGTCTCCTCCACCTTGTGTCCAAAGTGGCGTCCCGCGGACTCTATAGCCACCAGGACCTCGCTACCCTTCTCCAAGGCTACCACGGAGCGGGGTTCACCGTTGGGTGTAGTCAACCGAATGGTCTCAGCATTTTGCACCAAAGTGGTAACTTCCCCCGCATCAGTTTCTGCGGTCACCAGCAACAACGGCCTCCGCTCTATTTTCATCCGACCTACTATGGCCTCCTGGGCCCGTCCTTCGTGATCCACGCATAAAACGGGGTCACCAGCCACAAGTTCTGAAAGGTAGCGGGTCTTACCACCCGGCACTCTAATGTAGGCATGCACTGGGCCAGCGTTTACCCGGAAGGGACGTGGTGCCACATAGGGATTTTCGACACTCTCAGCATGAACCAAAAAGAGTCCACCACTACTGTTGCCCACAAGCACGCCCTGCCCCTGTTCCATTTGGCTACAGGTATCCACACAGGCTCGATCTCCCAAACCTGCCTGGCGTACAGCGACTATTCGCGCAGTGCTGAGTTGAACCTGCTCACCCTGTTCGCGCACAATGGCCAGGGTTTTTTTGAGTTCCACCGGATCGTCGGTCTTGATCAATATCCCAGCGACTCCTCGCTCTAGGACAGTAAGAGCGTTTCTGGCTTGCTCACTGTTGGCCACCTCGGTAAAGATGTTGTCCGCCTGAGCGACTAAATTCTCCAGGGGTATTATCGTCCAATCCGTCGTACGTACCACTACCGTAGCACTGTGAGCCAGTCTGAGTATCTCCTTTTCGTCTTCCTGGCTTTTGACCTCATAAAAAACCACTTCCCGCTCGGGTTTGAGATCTCCATCAGGGGCAATGGTAGTGATGCGTCCCAGTTCCTTAACCTTCTGATGGTAGCCCTCCGGCACCATTACTGCCGCAGCCCCGCCCTCAAGAGCGGTTGTAACCAGCTCCTTGTCCCAGGGATCCACTCTTACCCAGGCAATTTTCATACCGTTACCCTTTTCCTTTCAGTGTCCAATGACTGGCTGCTGAGAAAGGCCGAAGCCTGTTCCACCGTGGCTTCTTCATGAACGATCATACTGATCGCCCCGACCATTCTGGTGGGGTCTGGGTGCTGAAATATGTTACGCCCAATGGAGACACCAGAACCACCGGCATCAATGGACCCTCTCACCATCTCGAGTATCTGCTTGTCCGACTCCATCTTTTCACCACCGGCAATGACCACTGGCACCCGACAGCCCGCTATCACTTCCCGAAAGGATTCCACCGAACCGCTATAGGATATCTTGACAATATCAGCACCCAACTCAGCACCCAGGCGAGCGGCATGCTTAAGCACATCGGGGTCGTACTCGTTAGCTATCTTCTCCCCTCGCGGATAAATCATCGCCAGTAGCGGTATACCCCACTCTCGGGCTCTGCTAGAGACCATACCAAAGTCACTGAGCATCTGCCGTTCCATTTCATCGCCAATGTTCACATGTATGGACACAGCGTCCGCACCCAAACGCAAGGCTTCCTCAACCGTGCAAACCAGAGTCTTGGTGTTGGGATAGGGGGAGAGTGAAGTACTGGCAGAGAGATGAATGATCAAGCCGACGTCTTTACCGCTTCGGCGGTGGCCAGCACCCACCATACCTTTGTGTTCTACTAAGGCGTTTGCGCCACCACGGACTACTTGCTCAATGGCATCTCTGAGATCGGTGATGCCGTAGATGGGACCCGAGCTGACCCCATGGTCCATTGGGACAATGACAGTTCTGTTGGTATTCCGGTCAATTATCCGTTCCATCCTAATCTGTTTACCTAGCATGTGCAACTCCTTTTCCCCTGATATAGAAAGCCAGAATCATGTACAGGTACCAGGTGTCAGGTTTCAGGTGTCAGGGAAAAGAAAAAAGCTGAATCCTGAACACT
>JAUWKY010000219.1 GCA_030613915.1 Syntrophobacterales bacterium | reverse complement strand
GCCCAGAGTAGAGGAATTTCAGTATACTTTGAGTACATTGGGCCCACTTTTAGTTTAAACCTTCAGTCCTGTCAAGCTTTTTTTTAGCCATAGCGGTAAGTTAACCTGCTACGGGTAAGAATTAGATGTTCTCAGGCAATTGACTGGGCATCTCTCCTAGTCGCTTGATTCTTAAAGCAAATTTTACGCCAAAAATAGTATTTTCCCTCTTTTCCTGAAACCGTCGGCGTAAAAAAATTTAGTGATCGCCTATAATTATTGACGTTACTCTCCTTTTGGTATACAAATAAATACACAATTCGGTTTTAAAGGAGGATTTCCATGCGAGATCGGGCCGTCGACCCACGTGTAAGTATACTCAAAGATATTTCACCCCTGCTTACTTCAGTGCTGGACACAGATAGTGTGTTGGAAATGATTATCGAATCAGTGACCAAGCTGATGGAAGCCAAGGCAAGTTCTCTTATGCTGGTCAACAAGAGTAGGAACAAACTCTACTTTCAGATCGCAACTGGAGAAGCGAAAGAAGAAGTTAAGAAATTTGAGATTGACATGGGTCAGGGCATTGCCGGTCATGTGGCTTTAACCGGCAAACCCCTTCTTGTCCCAGACGTATCGAAAGATGCCCGGTGGGACAGTACTATCAGCGAAGCAACTGGTTTTGAAACTCGGTCCATTGCCTGCGTGCCCATAAAGAGCGGGCGGGATGTTATGGGCGTCATCCAGATTATCGACCGTGAGGATGGGCAGCCCATCCACGAAGCCGACATGGAGATCTTGAGCCATTTTTCAGAACTCGCCTCTGTTGCCATGGAACGAGCCCGAAACTACAAGGACATAGTAAACGAAAACATATATCTGAAAAAGGAGCTGGAGTCCCGTTATGAAATTATTGGTGTCAGCAAGGCCATTGAAACGGTGATCTCAGACGCCGTCAAGGTCGCCAACTCCAAAACCACTACCCTGATAACTGGAGAGAGCGGCACGGGCAAAGAACTTGTAGCCAGACTCGTCCATAAAATTGGACCTCGGCGCAAGAGAAAACTTATGGTGGTCAATTGCGCCGCTTTTACCGACACTCTGCTGGAATCTGAACTGTTCGGCCATGAGAAAGGCTCGTTCACCGGGGCCATTTCGCGAAAGACCGGGGTCCTGGAAGTTGCCGACGGCGGCACCCTCTTTCTGGACGAGGTCGCCGAAATGAGCCCTTCCATGCAGGTAAAACTGCTGCGGGTCATCCAAGAAGGTACCTTCAATCGAGTTGGTTCACCCAGCCCCATGCAGGTGGACATAAGGGCCATTGCCGCCACCAATAAGAATCTCTTTGAAGAGGTGCAGAATGGCGGCTTCAGAGAAGACCTCTACTACCGCCTCAACGTGGTGCATATTCACATCCCATCGCTCAGGGAACGGAGAGATGACA
The DNA here is from genome assembly GCA_030613915.1 of Syntrophobacterales bacterium. Taxonomy (GTDB): domain Bacteria; phylum Desulfobacterota; class Syntrophobacteria; order BM002; family BM002; genus BM002. Next base: position 3,292 of record JAUWKY010000219.1, on the reverse strand, counting down.
TCCTAGTCCTGGCCCAACACTTCTTAGACAAGTACAAGCATATCAGAGGACCATCCAATCTCAGCTTCAGCCCGAACACCATTGAAGTGCTGCAAAACTATCACTGGCCTGGCAATGTGCGCGAGTTGGAAAATGCCGTTGAGCGCGCCGTGGTGATGGGTGGCGGCGGGCAGATAGAGCCTGAGGACCTTCCCTTCAGCGTGGTGCCGTCCGGAGACACCGCTCAAGAACTCTTGGGTTGTACCTTGAAGGAGGCGCTGGACTCTTTCAAGCATGACTTCTTGCAGCGCAACCTGGATCATCAGGGTAGCAGCGTTAAGGAAACGGCAAAGGTGCTGGGCATCCAACGGACCTACCTTTCCCGGCTAATTTCCAAGTATGGTCTGACCACCAGGCGAAGTCGGTGATCCTTATGGCAGACCAGATTCGGAAAGCGAAGGTTGATGAGATCCGTGAAATTCAAAAAATGCTGACCGGCCATGCCCAGCGCGGTGATATGCTGCCTCGTTCCCTGAGTGAACTGTATGACAACCTTCGAGATATTTTTGTCTCCCTGGATGACGATAAGCCGGAAATCATCGGCACTTGCAGCATGCACATCTGTTGGGAAGACCTGGCAGAGATTCGATCTCTGGCGGTCAGGGAACCGTATCAGGGTCAGGGCATTGGCAAGAAACTTGTGGAGGCTTGCATTGCCGAGGCCATCGCTTTAGGATTGCACCGCATCTTCGTTCTCACGTACCAGGTAGAGTTTTTTCAAAAAATAGGGTTCCAAGTAGTGGACAAGGGGACGTTGCCCCACAAAATCTGGGCAGATTGCCTAAAGTGCATCAAATTTCCCGAGTGCGATGAGACTGCCATGATTATTGAGATCTAAACCCTCTAAGCCCTCGGTTTTTTCAAGGCAGGAATAACATATGGCTCTATTGGTGAATCCAATAACGAAACTTTTTGGCAGCAAGAATGACCGTGAACTCGGGAGACTGGCGCCACTGGTGGATCACATCAACAGCATGGAGTCAGAGATGAGTTCCCTGAGTGATGCGGAACTGGCTGGCGCCACGGCACGCTTTCGCCAAAGCCTGGACCAGGGAGCTGCGCTGGATGAGCTATTGCCGGAGGCATTCGCCGTGGTTCGGGAAACCTCTGTGCGCACCCTGGGGATGCGACCGTTTGACGTCCAGCTCATTGGCGGTATCGTGCTCCACCAAGGCAAGATCTCCGAGATGAAAACCGGGGAAGGCAAGACCCTGGCTGCTACCATGCCAGTCTACCTCAATGCACTCACCGGCCGCGGGGTGCATGTGGTCACGGTTAATGACTATCTTGCTCGCCGTGATTCCGAGTGGATGGGAGCCATTTACAAATTCCTCGGCTTGAGCGCGGGGGTAATACTTCATAATCTCAACGACCAGGAGCGGCAACAGGCATACGGTGCCGACGTAACCTATGGCACGAACAACGAGTTCGGCTTCGACTATCTGCGGGACAATATGAAATTTCACCGCAAGGATTGCGTGCAGCGAGAACTCAATTATGCCATAGTTGACGAGGTGGACAGCATCCTCATAGACGAAGCACGGACGCCGCTGATCATTTCCGGTCCGGTGGATTATTCCATCAAAGACTACGAGAAGCTCCGCGCCCCGGTAGCCAACCTGTTTCAGAGACAACAGAAATTAGCCAAGGAATTTATCCGAGAAGCTAGAAAACTTCTGGATGAGGACCAGGAGTACGAAGCAGGTGAGGTGTTTCTCCGTGCCTATCGGGCTGCCCCCAAGCATCCCAGTGTTATGGAGATGATGGAAGAGGGGAAGATGCGCAAGCTCCTCAAGACCGTGGAACAGGACTATTCCCTCGCCAAGCGCCTTCCCGAGGTGGATGAATCCCTCTACTACGTGGTGGAGGAGAAGGAGCGAAATGTATATCCCACTGAGAGCGGTAAGGACATAATTGCCAAGAACGATTCCACCTTCTTCATCCTGCCGGAGATGGAAACAGAAATAGACCGAATTGATCAAGACGACACTCTTTCCTCGGAAGAAAAAACAGAACGCAAACATCGGATTCGGAGCGATTATGAGCAGAAGCTTACCCGCAACCATGTGATCAACCAGTTGCTAAAGGCCTACGCCCTCTTCGGCAAGGATGTTGACTACGTGGTCAAAGATGGTCAGATCATCATCGTAGATGAGTTCACTGGCCGCCTCATGCCTGGTCGTCGTTACAGCGATGGTTTGCATCAAGCACTGGAAGCCAGAGAGGGTGTGCGGGTTGAGCAGGAAAACCAGACCCTCGCCACCATTACTTTTCAGAACTATTTTCGTATGTATGAGAAACTCGCCGGCATGACAGGAACCGCCGACACTGAAGCTGAGGAGTTTGCCAAGATCTATGACCTGGACGTGATGCTCATCCCTACCAACAAAAAGATGGTCAGATTAGACCACTCTGATGTTATCTATAAGACCGAGCGGGAAAAATTTCAGGCTGTGGTGGAAGAGATCAAAGAGTTGGCTGAATTGGAAAGGCCGGTCCTCGTGGGTACTGTGTCCATTGAGAAGTCCGAGAGACTCAGCAAGATGTTAGCGAAAGAGGGCGTCAAGCATTCGGTGCTGAATGCAAAAAATCATGAGAAAGAAGCGGAAATTATAACCCAAGCAGGGCAAAAAGCTACAGCCACCATCTCCACCAATATGGCGGGACGCGGTACCGACATTGTATTGGGGCCCGGAGTAGTGGATATGGATGGTCTCCACATTATCGGCACCGAACGCCATGAATCTCGCCGCATTGACAACCAGCTCCGCGGCCGGGCAGGTCGCCAGGGTGACCCGGGCTCATCTCGCTTTTATCTTTCCCTGGAAGCCGATCTCATGAGAATCTTTGCCGCCGCCCGCATCGCTAACCTCATGGAGAGGGGGGGCATGGAGGAGGGACATCCCATAGAACATGGACTTATCTCCCGCGCCATAGAAAACGCCCAGAAGAAAGTGGAAGGACAGAACTTCAACATTCGCAAGCAGCTTATCGAATACGACGATGTCATGAACCAGCAGCGGGAGATAATTTACGAGCAACGCCGCCAGGCTCTGGAGGAAGAAGATCTCCAGCCGGTTATCATGGACATGATTGAAGATATTGTTGACGACCTGGTTGAGAACCACACCCAGGAAGAGACCCCTCCGGAAGAGTGGGATCTGCGAGGATTACAGGAAGCTTTTCTAACTCACTTCTCCATGGCACTGAGCTTCGAAGGGAATGCCGCGGAAGACTTCACCCAGGAAGGTAT
>JAUWKY010000080.1 GCA_030613915.1 Syntrophobacterales bacterium | reverse complement strand
CACCTCCTCGCTGGCTGCACGAATATTAAGACCAGTGCCGGCCAAGCCGCGGAGGTAGCCCCGCCCTCACTCTTCAATGACTACAGTCTGCGAGAACTGGCCCAAGCAAAACTCCATCACGGTGATAATCGCTTTGTTAACCCCTTCAGCAACAAAGAACATGGGAACATGTTACGCGTTCTCCACTGGAAACTGTTCAGCGAGAACCAGTTCAAGTCCTATTACGACCAGGAGCAGGTGGTGCCGGTATCCATCGATTGGCAACCCATCAGAGATCACGGCAGCCTATCGGTCACTTTTATAAAACATGCCAGCGTCATGATTAAGGATCAGGATCAGTTCATAGTGGTGGATCCGGTCTTTTCTGAAATCTTTCGATTCATCAAGGATTTTACCCCGCTAGAGTTTGATGTCCGAGAGATCCCGCGACCAGACCACGTCCTCATATCCCACGGACACTACGATCACCTGGATACCCGCTCGCTGGCTGCTCTGGGCCGGGACACCCATGGTATCAGTCCCCTGGGCTATGCCGCCATATTTGCCGATCTCAAGATGACCCAGCGCACAAGGCTGGACTGGCTTGACAGCTTCGATGATGGCAAGCGAGAGATTACGCTGATACCATGCGATCCCTGGCCCCTGCGGAACCCGCTGGAAGGGCCGAACCGGTCACTCTGGGGTTCCTACATGCTCAGAACCAAGACTGGGCCAACAATTTTTATTTCGGGGGACACGGCCTATTTTGATCGCTTCCAGGAAATTGGCAGAGAATTCTCCATCGATCTGGCAATCATTAACCTCGGCGCCTATGAGCCCCGCTGGTTCATGGCCGGCAGCCACATGAATCCAAGTGAAACGGTACAGGCTTTTAAGGAACTGGGGGCGGCTCGGCTACTGGTAATACACTGGGGAACATTCCGCCTGGGTGATGAACCCGTACATTTCCCGCCGATTGATATAGAGAAAGAGATGGAAAAAGAAGGTCTATCGGACCGGCTGGTCCATCTCAACCACGGTGAGACACTCTTCCTCTAGCCTCCCCTGCCTTGAAAACTTTCAACATATTGTGCCAGACTAAATTCCAGCAGACGTTTAGATTAAGGAACTTATACTTTTCAAGTGATCGATGTTGAGTCTACATGTCTCATCAAATAAGAAACCACCATTTTCTGCTCTGACTGAAATCCCACAAAAAATCCTATCTCTGTTGACCGTTCAGTGAGTCAGAGTTATGCTCGATGATCATATCAATTGAGTATGATGTTAAGCTTCGAGGAAAAGGAAACCACCGGTGGGTCAATAGACGGGCGTACAAAAGGTAAGAACGCTGCTGTCTCTCTAACCTTCTCCTGCTGTTTCTCTAACGTTATCAAACACCTTCCCCGCTCCTCGCCATAGATGCAACCGGATGACCTGTAACCCACAAAAGGGGGGAACCCATGAAATATCTTAGCCTCGTTACAGCCGTGTTCCTCGTTTTGGGAATTGTAACCGCCGGCTTTGCTGCTGACGATCCTAGTATCAAAGGTCAGATGCGGGCTGGCATTCAAGCTGCTATGAGTGAACACGTTAAACACAATAGCGTGGATGGGAGATACGCGATTTACGATGCCACAAAAGGCGAGTTAAAGTGGCTGACCCTTGACAAGCTGCACGAAGGCATTGTGAAGAAGGGTGATTTCTACGTGAGCTGTGCCGACTTTGTCGATCAACAGGGTAAAAAGTACGATATCGACTTTTTAGTTACCCAGGAAGGCAGATCTTACCGTGTCTTAGAGTCTGTGGTCCATGCAGAAGGTGCAAAAAAACGTAAGTATCATTTGGAAGGCTAACTAGCAGACGGCAGAATCTGAGAGAGAAACCTGTCAGGATTAGCGTATCGATATGCGTTTTCCTTTTGCCCCTACTGACCATTTTGGATGGGCTGGTCAGTGGGGGCTTCTTTTTGGCCGTGTCAACAGTCCCATGACATCTCACAATATACTGTGCCACGGTAAATTCCAGCCGAGTGTAGATTAAAGGATTATATGCAGTAGCCCAGTAGGCTGGTAGGGCTTAAACTTACTCGATCGAAGGTTGCTTTTCCTACTTTCTAGGCCGCTTCGATGTGGTTGATATCGTGGAAGCAGACGATCCCAAAGAGGTCGAGAAGGCGGCAATGATCATTCGTGGGTACGGTCACTCCACCACCGAGACCCTAGAGGGCACACCTTGGGAGGAGTTTCTGGACTCGCTGTTAGAGACCCTGATCCTTATCACCCACAATTCTTGGGAGGTGAAGGTGACAGGGGGTGATCATCATCGACCGTGAGGTGGTGTCACAGTCACTTGGAAATAATGTCGACTAATCTGGCATCTTCTTTTGACCGCCCCAGCTGCGGAAACGTTCGATCTCTTTGTCAAGCCCTTCACCAAGGCCAGACCCGTGCATAGACGTTATGACTTTATATATTTCAATGACCCCGTCAGCAAGCCTGTCTTGAGCCCGCAAGATAAACACCGGTTCGTCTTCGCCTATTTTCTGAATGTCTATTTTGCCATATTTCCCTGAAATAGCCATGGTAGACCTCCTCTCAGCCCTATAGCCCCTCATTGGCTAGGCGAGAAATGCTTTATCTCGACTTTCTTATGTTTATTCAGACAACATTGTCGGGCGTGAATGCTCTACTCTTCAACATCACTGTGGGGTGCATGGCTGAAAGCTAAAACCATGTCCACCCGAACGAGCAGTTGTCTTTCTACCTGAGGGCTAGGAGTTGGACCTTCTATCCCTGGCGCGTAGCCATCTAGGAAAGCCAACTCTTCCATTCGCTGCACCTCACCTACAAGCTGATAGCCAGTGTCCTCAATAGCATCCCATACCACTAGAGCGATACGGTGATTATGCTGCAAGTTATCTACTGTGCCAGGGCAAAACCAGGCAGTTACTGCCACTAGCCCATCCGATTCCAACTTGAGCTTGCCGGCGGCAGCCACATGAGGCAGGCCTTTGGCGTCCGCCGTAGCGACAAACACATATTGGAGTTTATCAGCAAGTTCTAATGCTTTTTGAATGGCTTCCATCTTGGTCATCCGCCTTGCCGTGCCCATTTATCCTCAAAAATACGTTTGCCGCTTTGTATCCTTTCTTCGGTAAACTCAGGTTGATATTTAGATTTATCTGGCAAGAGGTGGTTTTGGGCGGAGTTCTTTACTCCGCCCAAAATCCAGAATGGAGTTAATGGTCTTGAACCTGCTTTCAAAGACCTGGAGTTGATGCCCGGACAACAGAGAACTATGGGGGAGACTTACGTATGGGTGAAATTACACCCACACAACAGCAACAACACTTATCCGACTCGCGGTCTTTCGTACAGGCCAATTCATAGCCATCTGGGCAGCTTAGAGTCACATCTTTTTTCATGGTTAAACCTCCTGTCTTCGGTCGGAGGAAAATATCAATCGTGTAAATTTCTCCACAAGGTATTATAACTCTCCCGTCTCAGAGGAAAAGGGCATGGAGGTAAAATCACATTATCAAGGGAGGACCAGGGCCATGTTTCTTGTATCCTTAGATTCCTGGCCCCGTTTCGGCTTTTGGATAGATGTGAGTTTTTCTGAATAGCTTGACATAAGCGGTATTCGTGATTCTGTTTAAAACGACGCGCAGGGAAACAGAGAGGCTTGCTGGGGCACGACCGATTTCCTCTGAACCGACATTCTGAAGCGTAGCATTGGCTTAGGAGAGTAATGATGGACGAACAGCATGAGGTTATCGTATTTCATTACCATGAGGAAACAAAACACCATTTTCAGCGGTACGCCCGCTCCCTCGGTTACCCAGACTGGGCAAACCAGCCGCACCCGTTTCGGTACTATCACGGAGCTCCTGTCATCCGCTTGCGACACAGGAAAACTGAAGGGGGGCTCAAGTATGACCAGCTGTACGCTGAAACGGGCAACAAGGGCGAACCGCTGACCCCAGATAATCTCGGAGAGTTTTTGTGTTATTCTCTGGGACTTTCAGCCTGGAAGCAGTATGGGTCCTCCCGGTGGTCCTTGAGGGTGAACCCTTCCAGCGGCAACCTCCATCCCACTGAAGGCTACGTCATCCTTGGGCCCATGCCTGGCTGGCAGGAACAGGCTGGAGTCTACCATTCCAGGATCTCTATCACTTCACTGTAGGGATGGCAGTGGACGATCCACGCTTGACTACCCTCCCAGCCTATCCTGAAGAGCAATTCAGTTGAGCCATGATACTTCTGATGATGCAACTTTCTGGTGCCGGCGCTCACTCGTAAAGACTTTCCTTTGGCGCTACCGGGAGCTGACAAAAAAACCGTTTAATCTGGTTGTCAGGGTTGACCATGAGGATCAATCAGAGTTAAGGTTAGTGTTAAATACTACTATTAAAGTATGATTTGCTAGTGGAGGGCTTAAATCATGGAAGAAACAGTTGGAGTCTATCTGTTAGGAACCGAACACCTCTCGCCTGAAGAAAGATATCTTGAAAGACGAGCCAGCCAGATCTGTGAACAGGTCTCCCAAGAAGTAGGCTTTGAGATGGATTCTCTTGTGCAGGTAAACGCGTGCGCTGAGTTTGTATACGGCTATATAGATGAAGCGGAGCTGTGGGAAAGAGCCCGTGCAGAGATGGAGCAACGTGCAAGCTTGAGACCTTCAGGCAAGGGAAAAGTATATACAGCATGATATCTACCTTAGTCCGAGATAGGGACGTCCGAAGAAGTTGAAATCTTTTGATACTTGGGTGCCCATCCCACGAGGGTAACTAAATTACATTCACTATAGAAAAGAGGGGGTGAGACTGATGGAACGATGTGAAATCCCGAGGGAAGATACACTCCCTAATCCAGTTCATCTCAAGCTGGAAGAGCCGGGGCTTGACTTTGAGCGTGCAAAAAAAGCCGCCAAGAATCTCGCCAAGTCCTACTCCGGCGACGCTATGCTGTTGAGTTGGTTCGATGGGAAAGCAGGAAGATACTCTCCCCATGAAGTCGAGTGCTGTAAAGACGGTGAGCCGCCGAGTTGGGTCGAATACGCCAGATCCCGAGGTGGTAACCTCACGATCGACATAAACCACGAAGAATACGTCTTTGTTTTCCGGGGCAAGCAGGGCTTGTCGTAAAGTTGACATATAAGTATCGTCGATTTTGTCAGAATGCATGATTCGAGGAGCCAGGACCTCAATCCGGGCTATTTGGGTTTAAGAGCGCCTTGCGTTTTCCAGCCTTATTGCAATGTCAATCGCTATCTCAGAATAAAGGGGCAATGAGGAAAACATTGAGCTCTAACGGGAGGTTGTAATGCGAGTACGAGACATTATGACAAAAGACCCGGTTACGGTGGAGCCTAGAACTCGAATCTTCCAAGCCCAAAAGCTTATGCGAGAACATCAGGTTCGGAAGTTACCGGTCGTGAACAGAGGCAAGCTCGTTGGAATGGTGAGCCATGATTTGTTCATGGAAGTAACTCCTTCTAAGGCTACCGGTTTCGGCGTCCAGGAGATGCACTATCTTCTGAACGAGGTGAAGGTTAAGGAAGTCATGGATAAAAATCCCGTGACGGTTTCGCCGGATATGCCGTTTGAAGATGCTCTGAACCTCGGCCAGCAAAAGGGCAACAGCGGATTTCCGGTTATGGAGAAGGGTGAGTTAGTAGGGATTATCACGAATGGAGATATCATTCGGCTCTTAAGCAAGTTCTTGGGGTTAGGGGAAAAGGGAGTTCGGATTACGATCGAGGGCCTTGGTGCCCGGTTGGGAGAACTCAATATGATCATTTCCATTTTGGATCGTCACAGAGCATCCATACTGAGTTTAATGACTAGGCTCCGACGAGAAACGCAGGATTTGATTGCCGTTATCAGGTTACAAGTCAACGATGCGACGGCTATGGTAGAGGACCTGAACGGTGTAGGATTTGATGTAACTTACGTAAGTACATTTGACCCCTAATATCGTTCAGCGCCTTAGCCGTGCAGCCCGAATGCCACTTTCATTTGTCCCACCGATCTCCCACTCCACACGGTAATTGTCTGCCAATCTAGGGTTTTACGGTGTCCCCATTCCTCACCTTTTGTCGAGTCCTCAGGTGCGAGTTGGTTTGTGTGCTTATTTTGCTTATCGGCTAGGGACACCGTGCCCGCGCTCTGGGGTTTGACTCCCTGTACACCGATAGTTATTCTTCTGCCTGCAGTTTGAGTAAACATCCACGCATACAATAAGGAGGGCGTTATGTTCACGCTTCCTGACTTACCATATGATTTTAATGCGCTTGAACCGTATATTGACGCCAGGACCATGGAGATTCACCATGGCAAGCATCATCAAGCCTACATCAATAATCTGAACAAAGCCCTAGAGAAAGCACCGGCTTTGCAGGGCAAAACTATCGAGGAGATTGTGCGCCACCTTGGCAGTGCACCTGAGGAGGTACGCACAGCTATTCGCAATCATGGCGGGGGACACTACAACCACAGCCTATTCTGGAAGGTGATGTCTCCTAATGGTGAGGGCCAGCCCACCGGCGTTCTGTTGGAGAAAATCGATTCTGCCTTTGGCAACTTCGATGCGTTTAAGAATAGTTTTTCCAACGCGGCAATCACTCGCTTCGGCAGTGGCTGGGCCTGGTTAAGTGTTGACAATGGTGGTGGCTTGGTAGTCACGAGTACATCTAACCAGGACACGGCGGCCATGGACGGTCTGACGCCGATTCTCGGTATCGACGTCTGGGAACACGCCTATTACCTGCTGTATCAAAACCGCCGACCGGATTATGTGGACGCCTTCTGGAATGTGATTGACTGGGAGCGGGTGAGTAAGAATCTCGAGTCAGCCAGTTGACCGGAGGGTTTCTTTTTTCTTCCAATTGTGTGGGTTATCATACGTATGTGGTGGGTATGTTAATATTCAACAGTTATTTGCTCTGCGTTATTGATTTTTTGAGCATGTGAGGTTTTTAAGGGGGTACGATGCAGACATTAAGCAAGATCAGGGACCTTTGCGAAAAGCACCTCACCCAGGGCGAAATTGACCGTCTGATTCAGTTCCTGCGGACTCTTGTAGACAGAAGGGCCGCTGCCGCGCAGGTTCAGGTGTGGCAAGAAGAAATCCCAGTTAGGCCCGGGTGGGAAGTAATCGAGGAAAAGCGTTCGGACTACGTTACCTATCGTCGTGAGCGGATTCGTTGCGGTGAGGAAAAGTTCAAGTGCAATATGGGACTACTCGATGGTCCATTCTGGTATGCCTACTATCGAAGGGACAACCGATTGATATCGAAATACATCGGCAAGCATTTTCGACCCATCTCCCCGATCGCAGGACATGTAGCCATTAAGAGAGGCCGGCGTTTCCAACAGTGATCCTACCTTCACCTGGGGTTTATGGTTGGGCTTTCTGCAAAACTAGGCTTTCTATCTCAGGCAACAGAGGCCTGAGTATTACATCCCTGCGGGTATGAGCTATTGAGAAGGCAGAAGTAAATGAAGACATGGCTGCAGCACTCTTTGCACCCTTTGAACTTGTGGTGTAGGGTTGGCGGAAGACTTACCTTCTTCTTTAGGGTATATGAAATCTACTGCTGGCGACCATTTATGAGACGGTGGTTTGATCGCAAAGGTAAGCGGGCGCATCCTTACTTCAGCGGATCAAAAAACGTGGACAGGCAAATGTGCTCGCTGGTGCTCAACAATGAGCCGGAGGACTGAGCGATAGCACGAGAAGATGATCCAGCTGGTTTTAGAGGCGAAGAGGGACTTCAACTATCCTGGGCTAATCTCAGGAGCGCTTCAGCTTTTTCTGCCGAGGATTCGCCTCAATCCAGAACTTTAGGTCTTGGGCCAACACCCTGTACTTGTCTTCTCCGGATTCTTCCGTCTTTTTTTGCAGGAAATTCAGAACCGCTTCGCAGTGGTCTCGGGACCGTTTCTCAAAAAGCCGGCTCTTGGCCTTCATCCAACGGCTATTTGCTTCGTCCAGAAGTTGCTCTTGATACAAAACATTTTTCCAACTCTCAAAATATTGTTGCAGAAGCCTTTCTGTTTCCTGTTCCTTTGTTTCATTTGCCATAATGATTGTCTCCCTCATCAGTCCCTCACATGCCAGATCCAGTGTATTCTCATTTGCTTTCAGAAAGATAACCTATCATGGTATCTGGGTCACCAGTGTAATTGGTTAAAAAACTTCTGCTGATATCTTTGTATGGGTTGAATATCTTCCTAATATTCATGATAATTCACCCGAGGCACCTTAAGAAAAAGGCCGAATCATAGAGCAACTCAAATTATGGAAAGAGTGATTTGACCTTATTAGGACTACCCTCATGTTGCCCCTCTTAGGGGTAGTTCTTGACAACC
>JAUWKY010000075.1 GCA_030613915.1 Syntrophobacterales bacterium | reverse complement strand
ACCAGAACGGTACGTCGCAGGGGCCGACACCCGAGGACGCCAGGAAGGACGGCCATATCCGTGGTCGCAGCAAGTGATTCATGAAATATCCGGGCTAGGTGGTTTTCTTGGCTGGTACCGGTCTTGGACTGAGCCTCGTTCGGGCAATCGTCCATTCCCACGGTGGTAGTGTCAATGCCATAAGTCACCTTGGTAAGGGAAGTACCTTCACGGTCACACTCACCCAGCCGTCTCTTTAGTCTAACTAGTTTCCATCCATAAATGGCCCTCCACCGCAGCCACAGCTATCTGGCCCAATAGGTAATCCGTCCTCGAATCAGATCATAGGGTGACACTTCAACCGTCACCTTGACGCCGAGAACAATTTTGATGAAATACTTGCGCATCTTCCCGGAGATATAAGCCAGGATCCGGTGGCCATTGTCCAACTCCACCCGAAACATGGCATTGGGCAGAGCCTCCACCACCGTTCCCTCAACCTCTATGGCTTCTTCCTTTGACATTGACTCCGCCAATTAAAAAGGGCGTCCAGCTTTCTGCCGAATCCTGAAAGTGAGCATCTTCTTTCAAATTGACACAAATTAGGTAAGATGCTATCAAATTAGGCCAACTAAGGCTTAAATGATCTAATTTGTCAATGAGCGGGGTGAACCATGAAAAAGATGCTTAGCATCAAGGAGGTGGCTGAGCTTGTCAGGCTCAATGAGGCGACGGTCTACAAGCTTGCCAAGGAAGGTAAGATCCCGGCTGTGCGTTTTGAAAAGCAGTGGCGGGTAAGGGAGGAAGCCCTGGAGTTGTGGCTGCGGGATCAGGAAAACTCGCAGGCGGCTCTTCAATTCCCTAGAACTCGTCAAGTTAGCCCCTCACCCTCTTCTATTGCAGAAGAAGGCGATACCTTGGAGAAGACGGTAGTAAGGAAGAGCAAGAGGAAAAAGCTTATTGACCCCGATTCGAAGGTGGAATTTGAGATGCTCACTGCCGACATCAAAAGAAAACAGATGGAATCCAGACAGCTTAATATTCGTGTGGGTGGCGAACTTGAATTTCCACCCTTCCCTAATGGTGAGATCTGGGGCATGCTGCTTGAGGGGCTGATCTCCCTAGAGCTAGGGCCAGAACAATATCATTTGGAGCCGGGAGATAGCGTTCACTTTTCATCGTCGCTAAAGAACCGATGGTCCAACCCTGGCAAGCAGATAGCCAAAGCAGTCATTGTAATCAATCCCCCGATTTTTGTATGAAAGGCATCTGGATGGAGGGGCTCGTCGGAATGCTGAGACAGGACGGTAAAGAATGAGTGAGAAGCGTAGGAAGATTAAAAAGATAGAAGTAGGGAAGGTGACCCATGATGACACAGCCGGCCAGAAATCTCTCTATATTCGTATCCATTTTGCTAGCAACCTAGCAAGAGAATCCGTCCTCGTATCCAAGAGAATCGAGTTTTCCTGCGCTAGCACAACGGATTTTCTGGATAATTTCGATAGCATAGCGGAATCTTTGGCCGCTGAAATAACCCCGGACACAATATTGATAGTGAAGGAGCTAGGTGAGGAGGAATTGGCCATCGTCGCCCAAGCGTGGCAGATAATGCAGTCGTCAAGATGAGCCGCTTCAATCATTCGGAAGCGACTCTTCCTCATTCAAGTAACCTCACAGAGTGATACATGCCGAAAAAGGAAACCCTAAGATCTTTCTGTTCGCTTTGTGATCAAACGAGTGAAATGGAAGTCGTGGGCCTGGACAAAGAAATCGGTCTTATATGGGTTCGATGCCCCGGCTGTAACGGGATTTTTCCACCCCATCCTGAGAGCACCACTGCAAAAAACAAAGATAAATCAAAAAAGGAAGGTTATCGTTAATGTCTTACGGCAAAAAAAAGGATAAGGAAGTAGAAAGAGTTTACAGAAAAGTCTACGTAATCATAAACGGTGAGAAAGTCTACGTCGATCCTGAGATCGTCAAAAAGTATAACTTGGATAGGCAAAAAGTCAGCGGTTTTACACATAGGAAACTCTATACAGAGGGAGATTGAACGACTTACAATCACATTGAGTTCACAGCCTTTCAACTGAAAGTTGGTGAGACAAGCATTCATTGCGTTTGGTTTTTACTTATTGTAAGCGGGAATAGCGAAAATAAAGACTGAAAGGTGTTTTATGTTGAAAGAAAACGTACTCGATTGTTCTTGGGAACAATTTGAGAAGTTAATAAAGGAAGCGATTGGCTCTGATTTTATTTGGAAGATTCGCCCCAGGGATACCGAGGCCAACCGCCAGGCCGTAATGGAGTCCATTGAGAGAATGTTGGGGGAGCACAATGGTGATTTTCCGGACGAGGGGAATATGTTCATCGAGCCAGAGAAGACAAAACCAGCTTCCCCGCAAGGCGGGACATCGTAGAGAGAAAGCTGATCCATTGTGCTAAAAGGGCGGTGAAATAGATGGAAATCAGGGCTCTGGCCGAATATATTGTGAAAGCATTGGTGGATTATCCTGAACAGGTAGTTGTCACGGAAACGAAGGGCATATCAACCACTGTATTGGAACTAGGAGTCCATGAAGCAGATATCGGCAAGGTGATCGGAAAGAAGGGTGTGACCATCACTGCCTTGCGGACAATTCTGTCGGCAGCTGCAGGTAAAGCAAAAAGTAGCATTATCCTTGAACTAACCGAATAAGGGCGGTTAGACGTTCCATTCAACTAGCTCTACAGTCAGGATTTAGGCGATGCAGGAGAGCCCAATTGGCGACAAGGGTGGCAAGGGGCAAGACGTAGATGCTTGCTCGGATAGCGCAGACTTACCTGCCGACTCCAAAACCGCAGCTCAAAGCAAGGGCAACCGAGTCTCCCACAGCAAAAAGAGTAAGAAGCGCATTTGCTGGAGGTGCGGCAAGCCAATTGAGGGGCCGAATTATTTCTTGTGCAAGAAATGTCATACGTTTATGTCCCGGGAATTTGGTGAGGCTGAGGGGGCATAATTCAACCCATCGGATTTCAGTCTGCTGGCCATCATCATTGAAGCTGGCTGCGAATGGAGATGGGAAGAGCGCCTTCATAAAGACACCCGCTTAAACCTCAGCCTTGCCCATGAGAATAAACAATACATGACCCTGGCCAACAAAATTACCCTGTTACGGATTATCCTTGTCCCGGTTTTCATTGTATTCACCATTCCAGATGCCACTTGGACCAGATTCGTCGCTGCTTCAATTTTCGTGCTGGCCTGTGCCACAGACCCTTTAGACGGCTACTTTGCTCGAAGCCGCAGCGAGGTCACTGTGCTAGGGACTTTCCTTGATCCTTTGGCCGATAAGCTGCTCACCATGAGCGCCTTTATCGTCATGGTGAAGTATCAGATCGTGGCCGCGTGGATGGCGATCCTTATCGTCGGCAGGGAGGTTTCTATCACCGGGTTTAGGGCCATAGTCTCTCAGCAGGCAAGTGTCGTTATTGTGGCTAGCCGATGGGGGAAAATAAAAACCTTGGTGCAGATGATAGGTGGCAGTATTTTGCTCTTTATGATTCCTACTGGCGATTACAGTCGCGAAGTAAGCCTTAGACTGCCCCTGGTTGCCAATTTCATCATGGCGGTCATCTTAGCCACCACAGTTTGGTCGGGATGGGTATACGTCAGGGAATATAAGGACCATTTAAGAAGCTCCTAACCCTCTCCGAATGGTCGGAGCTGGACCTTACATAAAACAGAGTTACTTCACGGTTAAAGGATGAGACCCGACGTTAATCATAATGCCATTTTGTGAGAACGAACTGAGTGATAGAATGACAGAGCTTTTTGAGAGTTCGTACTCATAGATGGAGAAAGAGCGAAGAATGATAATGCAGCGAAAGAGATGCCCCAACTTTAATCACGGGCGAACAAATCCTCCGGTACGCTTTTGCCCACTCTGTGGCGAGGTGGTAAATGAAGCCATCCTCATTAGAGAGTGTAGTGACGAGGAACATGCTATAAGTCGACGCAAAAGAAATACATACTGTCTGCATTGTGGTGAACGGCTTATCCAATAAAGATGACAATTACGAAGTAAATCTCCCGGTAGTGGAAATTGTGAGGTTAAATGCGGGTCGGTTTCGCTCGGAAGGATCTTTTCCTTTGTCAGAGGTGGCGATCCGAGGCTTGGGACCATGACAGATATCTTATTGTTTATTGGAGGAGATCAGCACTGTGGCAGAAGGAACCGTAAAGTGGTTTAGTGTAGAGAGGGGATATGGCATTATTGAGCAGGACGACGGTCCCGACGTATTTGTTCATCACCTCTCGATCAATACGCCTCGATTCAAAAATCTGTGTGAAGGCGACCGGGTGAGTTTTGACGTGGAACAGGAACGAGAAGGTCCTGCGGCCAAGAATGTGACAAAGCTATAATGCACAGCGAGATCATCTTCGAACGTTAATACATAGTCCTCATCCTTGAAGGTTTCGTAAAGGCGCACATATTCGGCAACCTGAATGAAATACTCCCATGCAGGTCGAGGTTGCTTCTTTTGGCTATCCTTCTCGAACCGACTATAAGGGCCCTTTGAATCCGGTACTCCTTTAGGTCAAAATCCAGCACTACCGGTCTTGGATTTCCCAGCATCCAGTAGCAGACCTTGTTTGTAGCCGAACTCGAGAGTTGTACGAAGTCCAACAGGGAGGCGAGCATAAACCTCAGAGTAGTAAGATTCGGGCGGCAACTCGACGTTCCATTCTCTGCAGGTTCGTCGGATCCACACCCTAAAGGTCTGAGCGAAAATCTGGGTATCATCAGGCACATTCATCTCGCAAAATCCTTTTTCTATATCACTGTCAGATACGCCACCGTTCTTTGATTGTTGAAACGGAATCACATCAGAAACCACTGTTCATAGCCGCCCCCGTAAGTTCTCGGCCATGGCCTTGAAAGCAGCGGCTCATGGCTCCGGTAAAGACGTTGGCACCTAACTATTTAGTATGAATGAATTTTCTGCCTATTCCAATAATGGAAATGTTTCCCAAAAGGGTAGCGTAGAAGGGAAAATGATTTATCTACCACTGGAAGAAACCTCCCCTTGAAGACAGGCAGAAGCCTTGCATATCGCCTCCTTCAGCAACCCATTGAGTTCATCATTGTCATAGGAAAGCGTTTGTGCAACCTGCCGCATTCTCTCGGAAAGCCTGCGGTAACCCCAGACACAACGCCGCAAGGCTTCTTCGCGGCTGTGGCGCTCGTAATAAAGAGGCAGATTAACCTCAAAGAAAGAAATGCTATCGGCATCTCTTATAAGGTCGGCGCGGGGGTCGCCCCCGGTCTCGTGGCGGCAAACCAGCCGGCACACCTCGCTGGTAATGGCCTGCTCTACTCCACACTCTTCCATAATCTGCTTTAAAATTTCCGCGCTGTTTCGGGCGTGGGCGGCCTTGAACATGTCATAGTCAGGGAAATCGGCCCGCTTTACCTTGCCTGCTACAAGGGCCCGCTCGATATCATGTCCGAGGGCGGCAATCTGCAAGGGTTCATCGGCGTCCGGTTTGAGCCGCAGTAGCCAGTCAAGAGTGTTTTCTGCGTGGCGGGGGTCTTCCGGAACGGAGGAGCCGGCCACAATCGCCCTGATCCTTCGCTTCGTGCACTCGATGCTACTTCTTGCCACGACACACAATCACTCTGCGAACAGTTTCTGTGTTCATCAGGACGGCAATGACCGCCAGGGCTCCAAAAGGCTGGTTGAAGAGGGCACCCAAAAAGATGAGGAAAACCCGGATATCGCGGCCGATACGCAGCCTCCTGCCGCCAGCAATGCGACCGCGCATGAGACTGTCGTATTTGTCGGCGGTGTAGCTCAGCATGAAGGAGCCGATAATCGCCAAAAAACCTATAAGGAGAGCAATCCCATCAGCTCTTGCACCATAGGCGTGCCATGTTAGTCCGAACAACAGGAAGGCATCGGCATAGCGGTCCAGCACCGCGTCGAACCAGCCGCCGAAATCGCTCTCACGGAACTTCAGCCGTGCCACCTCACCGTCGCAACCGTCAATTATGGAGGCAACCTGGGCAAGTACGCCGCCAGCCAGCAGGGCGGGATAGCCGCCTACCGCGAACAGCCCTGCAGCAAGAAGGGAAAACAGAAACGACACCAGCGATATCTGGTTGGGGGATATCGCCAGTCGTGTCAGCTGTCGGGAGATTCTCACCGACAGTGGACGGTTGAGGTACCTGGAAACCGGGCCGTCGTTGGGCTTGTCCCGCACTTGCTCCAGCAGGACGCGCTCTGCCTTTTCCAGAGCCTTGGGATCGTCAACGTCCAGCCAGAACCTGCCTTGGATGTCCAAGGCTTTCACCTTGCCTGCGGTGGCCAGGCAGCGCACCCCACCTGATAGACTGGTATCTCCATGTATCGCCGCGCTTCGCTCCAATGCCTCAAACAGCACGGGGGTACAGAGAAAGATACCAGCATCCACGCCATTGAACGATGCCAACCCCTTGCCAATGTCACGCACCTTGCCGTTTTCCAACTGCACCCGCGTGACATCGTCCATGTCGATTAGCGAGTTCGTGGTGTAGGAGTCCACGGCGAGGATGATCTCCCCCTCGCTGATTGGCCTCCTGGTCAGATCGCGCAGGATGACGGGATCGAAGAGGTGATCACCCATCAACAGGAGGAAGGGGCCGTCCAGGTACTCCCTGGCCTTGAGCACTGATAGCCCGTTGTCCAGTTCCCAGTCGTCGTTGATGATATGTGTGATCTTTACACGGCAGCGGCGGGCCAAACCGTCCAGAAAATCACGCACCCGGTCCCCTTGGTAGCCGCTGACCACATAAAAATCATCGTTTTCTCCCTGGATGGCGCAGCGGATCACCCGCTCAATGAGGGGTACCCCCAGGATGGGGACGAGGGGTTTGCAATTACCTTTCCGACACAGCCTGCTGCCTTTGCCGGCGGCGATAATCAGGCATTTCATCTGGTTTCTTCCCCCAGGTTCCGTTGATAAAGGTCTCGGTCAGCCGATAGGCTTCATCATCTGTGTACTGCCGGGGCGGATGTTTCATGAAATAGGCTGACGGCCCATACAGGACGCCGCCTTCGCCCCGGTCCAGTGCCAGCCTGCAACAGCGGATGGCATCAATGCCGACACCGGCGGAATTGGGGGAATCTTCCACTGAAAGACGCAACTCCAGATTCATGGGTACATCACCGAACAGCTTACCTTCCATGCGGATGAAGCAGACCTTGTTATCCTTTTGCCAGGCTACGTAGTCGCTGGGCCCGATGTGGATATTTTCGGCATCCATCCGCTGGGCTGCAACCGCTTGGACCGCTTCTGTTTTGGACTCCTTTTTGGACAGCAACCGGCTGCGGTTGAGCATGTTGAGGAAGTCGGTGTTGCCTCCGGTATTGAGTTGATAGGTGCGTTCCAGCTTGACCCCCCGTTTATTGAACAGATCGGTCAGTACTCGGTGGGTGATGGTGGCGCCGAGCTGCGACTTGATGTCGTCACCGATGATGGGAAGATTTCTCTCCTCGAAACGCTTGGCCCTGACAGGATCGCTGGCAATAAAGACAGGTATGTTGTTTATAAAGGCCACCCCTGCTTCCAGGGCGCACTCAGCATAAAAGCGGGTAGCCTGCTCCGAGCCCACCGGGAGGTAGTTTAACAGGACTTCCGTGCCCGACTCCATGAGAACCTGGATCACTTCGTGCTGGTCAGGTTCCGGTTCGTCGGCTAAGGCGAAGGTGTGTTTGTCGTCATAGTTGTGCATATGGTCGGAGAATCCGTCCAGGATCCGCCCCATCTGCACGGCCACACCGGTCTTTGGTATGTCGTTGCAGAACACCGTTGTACAGTTTGGTTTCTCGAAGATCGCCTCGGCCACATCCTTACCAACCTTGCGACGGTCGATCTCAAAGGCCGCTACCACCTCGATGTCGTAGGGCTTGTATCCGCCGATGTCCCAATGCATCAGGCCGATGGACTCTTCGCTACCCTTATCCCTGTAATAATAGATTCCCTGAATCAATGAACTGGCGCAATTTCCAACCCCAATGATACCGATTTTGATGTTGCTCATACCTTGTTCGCCTTCCTTTCTGCACCTCATGAGATATACGCAGACTGCACCACCTTAGCAGAGCATACCAAGCGGACACCGCTCAGCACAAAACAGGGCCATGCAGACAAAGATCCCACCGTTGCCAGAGGCAGTGGTCTAAATTAATTAAAGCTTTCCCGGAGTGTGCACGGGGCGGGGCTCCAGAGAAAAACCAGAGTCAATCAGCTTGGCAAGCGATAAGAGGTAGTGTTGCAATCCAGCAAGGGTCATGGCCATAAGTTGGCAAGCTCTTCCACCCCTCCAGATAAAGCATACTTGAACATACTCTATTGCAAGCATATCAGTCAAGCTGATGCTGGACGCTAGGCTATTTGCGCTGTGGCGTTTCCCACGCCGGTTTTGGGCTGGGGGCTGGTCTG
>JAUWKY010000287.1 GCA_030613915.1 Syntrophobacterales bacterium | reverse complement strand
TCCGTGGTCGCAGCAAGTGATTCATGAAATATCCGGGCTAAAGAAGGGGGCGGGGCTAAACCCCGCCCGTTATTGAGGTTAGACAGTATAAGCAAAGAACCGATTGAAAGCATTAAGATATGCCCGGGCACTGGCCTCGATGACGTCCGGACTGGTGCCGACGCCCGAATAGGCCCGCCCCTCTATCTCCACTCGGACCATGGCTTCCCCGAGAGCGTCTTTCCCGGTGGTGATCGCCTTGATGTCGTATTCCATGAGTTTGCCTTGATAGCCGACGAGGCGTTCTATACAGCGATAGGTGGCATCCACTGGGCCGTTTCCTATGGCCGCGTCCGTAAGGATCTCGTCCCCTTTCTTGAGCCGCACCGACGAAAGCGGCGTGGTCTGGTCACCGCTCATGAACTGCATGCCAAGGAAGGTATAGGTTTCAGGCACTTTGGACATTTCAATTTCCACAATACTGCTGAGATCCTTGGCAGTGATCTCCTTTTTCCGATCCGCCACATCAATGAAACGCTGAAATACCCGCTCAAACAACCCCTTTTCCAACTCAAAACCGAGATCCTTGAGCTCATGACGCACGGCGGCGCGCCCAGAGCGGGCGGTTAAAACCATGGAATGCTCTTTGATACCCACATCTTCCGGCCTCATGATCTCGTAGGTGCTGCGATCCTTGAGAATGCCGTCCTGGTGAATACCGGAAGAATGGGCAAAAGCATTGGCGCCCACAATGGCCTTGTTGGGCTGAACCGGAATGTTCATCAGTCGACTGACCATGCGGCTGGTCCGGTAAATCTCTTTGGTGTTGATGTCAGTATGGGCTTGGAAAACAGTGGGTCGAGTGCGCATGGTCATTACTATCTCTTCCATTGAAGCGTTTCCTGCCCGTTCACCGATACCATTGACGGTGCACTCCACCTGCTGGGCACCGTTGCGGATGGCAGCGACAGAATTGGCCACAGCCAAACCAAGATCGTTGTGGCAATGAACACTCAGGGTTACCTTGTCCAAGGCTGGGATGTTTTCCCGCAGACGGAGAATGAGATCGCCGAATTCATCAGGGGTGGCATAGCCCACGGTATCGGGGACATTTATGGTGGTTGCACCCACCTTGATGACCTCGTCAATCACCCGACAAAGATATTCAAAATCAGTGCGAGAGGCATCTTCGGTGGAATATTCCACATCCGGGCAGAGACTTTTGGCATATTTGACTGACTCCACCGCCAGTTCCAGGGCCTTGTCACGATCCATGCGAAGCTTTTTCTGAACATGGATGTCTGATGAGCCTAAGACCACATGTATCCTGGGCTGCTCAGCCTCACGAACGGATTCCCAGCAAATGTCTATATCCTGCTGAACCGCTCTGGCCAGGCCAGCTATGATGGGCTTTCTTACCTCTCGGGCCACCATCTTGACGGCCTGGGCGTCTCCGGGTGAAGAGCAGGGAAAGCCGGCCTCGATCACGTCTACACCAAGTCTTTCCAGTTGGAAGGCGATTTCCAGCTTTTGCTTGGCGTTGAGTTTGGCCCCAGGTACCTGCTCGCCGTCCCTCAAGGTGGTGTCGAAAACAGTTATCTTCCTTGTTGTCATGATTGCCTCCATCTAAAATGAAAAAGGCCATGAGCTTTCCGCCCATGGCCTTTAGTATTGTCGACGAGCAGGTGGTCAGCGACCATCAAAGGCAATGGGCGGGCCGCACAGGCACAAAAGGCCCAGAAGGAGCAAAAGCCCCAGACTAAGTAAACCGTCCCACTGCCGAGTTAGTATCATCCTTGCCTCGTTACGAGTTTAGTTAAGTTATATTGTATAGCCTAATAGTTAGGAAAATTCAACAGGAAAGTGCAAGTGCGTCCGTGGTCCGTTGATTGTTGTCCAAACACCCCCAAGGTCCAGACGAACGCAGTAATCAGTCACCAACTGCAAACTCCAAAGGTTTCTTGAGATCGTCCAACGTTAGCATGCCGCTGGAGTTTTTCTCTGTGTAAGGCCACTGCAGGCCGCCTTCTTCCAGGCGGTCATAGGTTAGCCCTTCGTAGAAGGGCACCACCGTGATGATTTCCTGGTAAACAGACTGGGCATCAGTGTATGAGGCTCCAGTATCTAATCGGTTGAGAAGATCGGCGAGAATGCGCCAGTCGGGGAGCGGACCATCAGGCGCGGCCAGAGCAGGCCTGAGTTTCTGGGTTCTTCGCTCTGTGTTGGTAAGAGTGCCCTCCTGCTCTGTAAATCCCGTGGAAGGTAGAACCACATCAGCCAGTTCACCGCTCTGGGTGAGGAACATGTCCTGTACAACGAGAAATTCAACCTGTTTCAGGGCCTCCTGAATCTTCTCCCTTTCAGGTTCGGTGGCGATGGGATTTTCTCCCATGAGAAAGAGGCCCTTAACTTTCTTCTGATGAGCGGATTCAATTGTTTCTCTGTAACTAAAGCCGGGGCTTTCAGGCAACTGACCGGACCAGACGTTGCTGAAGCGATCATTGCCTTGCAGATCTGATACGCTTACATGGCCAGGGTAGCACGAAGGACTCATTCCCATATCCATTGCGCCCTGTGCATTAATGTGACGATACAGCGGATAGATTCCGCTCTGTGGCTGCCCCAACCGTCCGGTGAGCATAGCCAAGTTAGCTATGGCCTCGACCTTCCTGGCGCCGTTAGCATCAGCAGTAAGATCTTCTGAGTAGACAAAGGCGACAGAAGAAGCGGTTGCAAGGGCTCGGACGATCTCTTCAAAGGTGCTCGGCAGAATGTCAGCTCGAGCCACTGTCTCTAGGTGGTCCACCTGGGCCAGAGATTTTTCGAGGGTCTCGATACCGTTTGTATTGGCAGCCACAAAGTCCTTATCATAAAGGTTCAATTCTAGCAGCAGTTTGATAAGACTTTGGAGAAAGTCGAGTTTGTTTTCTTTGGGAATGATAAATGCAGGTTCGGCGAATCTACCCAGCTCTACTTCAGTGGAGCTTACGGTAATGAGTCGGTTGCCGAGGGTCCGGTTCGCTCTCCGCAGGGCGGTGGCAACGATGGGATTGTTTTCTTCGATCAGGTTGCCCAGTGCGAAGATGACCTCCGCCTTTTCTATCTCACTCAAAGAACTGGTCATGGCTCCTGTGCCCAGCGTTTTGGCGAGACCTGTCAAGGTGGCCTGATGAGATTGGCCTCCCGGGTAATCCAGGTTGTTGCACCCCAGTTGAGCGCGAAAGATCTTTTGCAGCAAGTAATTGGCCTCATTGGTGGCTCGCGGGGAACCTATGGCTGCCAGAGAACTTGGACCGTGCTCCTGGTGCAGTCGCTTAAATTCAGTGGCCACCCGCTCCAAGGCCTCATCCCAGCTGGCCTCCACCAGTTTGCCGTCTTTTTTTACCAGGGGAGCCTTGAGCCTCTTAGGGCTCGACAGATAGTCAAAGCTGTCAAAGCGGCCCTGACGGCAGGTGTGCCCATAACTAGGCGCTGCTGGGGTTTGGGTGCTCACAGTAAAGAGCTTATCTCCCTTGATGTTCAGCACCAGATTGCAACCACAGCCGCAGTGGGGGCAGAAGGTCTTCACCTG
Source organism: Syntrophobacterales bacterium (assembly GCA_030613915.1). Lineage (GTDB taxonomy): Bacteria > Desulfobacterota > Syntrophobacteria > BM002 > BM002 > BM002. The sequence goes on along the minus strand of JAUWKY010000287.1, from coordinate 17 downwards.
TTCATAATGAAATGGCC
>JAUWKY010000221.1 GCA_030613915.1 Syntrophobacterales bacterium | reverse complement strand
TTACGACATGAACAAGATAATGGTGGTCCAGCACAACGCCAAGATGGATAAGGCCCGGAAGTTCTGCATCAAATTAGCCAGAGAGTTGAGGGTAAGTGATTTTATCGAGGGTGAAGGGCAACCCGGGCTAAATTTATGGATTACCGCTGGATTCGCCGAAGCCCGGGAAGGGAGCCCGTTGAAAGAGGTACTTACGAATGCGGAATCTACAGACAGTACCTACTTTGAATTTCGTATCGAGTAGCTCAAAGACTTATATCCGGGATAGTGGAGGCTTGCTGTGGCGAACACACTTTCCATCTCATTTGCTAACGACATGCAGGAATTGACTCATGTGCTTCAGGTAGTGAACGTCTTTCTGGAACCGCGAGCGTTACCATCCAAGCTCGTTTACGCGGTAAACCTCATTTTGGAAGAGATTCTCATGAACATCATCAAATATGGATATGACGATGGAGAGTCCCATGAGATTGAGGTCCAAATCGAGGTCGAGCAAGAGGAGGTCGCCCTCACAGTTATAGATGATGGCAGAGAATTCAATCCGCTGACGATCCCGCCGCCGGATCACTCCAAGTCCGCCATGGATCGACTTGAAGAGGGTCTGGGTCTACAATTCGTCCGGCATATGAGAAACGCGATAGAGTACCGCCGGGAAGAGGACAAGAACATTTTGAAAATTTGGATGTTTCTCTAATAAAAAATCCGGGCTCAAAGGACCCAGCTTTGGGCCGCCCTGAGGGGACTTCAAAGGTCTTTCCTTTATGCGTGAGTTTGCCGGAGGAATGGAGAGGTCTATTCTATGAAATCCCAAACTCCAAGCACCATATCTCAAGGTGTCAGGTGTCATTCAGTTACCAAGTGTCAGGTTTCAGGTGTCAGGAAAGCAAAAAAAATAAACCTGTTGGAGCGAAGCGGAAATCCCGTCTGAAGCGAAGCGGCAGCGGGAAACACTGAAACCTGAAACCTCAGTCTTTGGGAGAAGCAATCAGAAGTCGTAAGAGAGCATGAGCCCAAGCAAAAACTGGTTGGGATCACCCTCGTCATCTACAATCGGGCTGTCCTCCGCGTCACCAACGAGCCGACTGTAACTGCCAACGGCTAAGACATTCCAATACCCATAGAAATTATAGCGACCGGTTAGCCCAAAACCGACATCTTTGAAACCAGAGTCGGCGTCGTATTGGTCAAGCCCGCTGCGCTCCGAGTCCCCTCTATCGACACTGAAATAAGCATTCATGTAGTCACCGTCGGCATATGTCGTAAAGAGGCTGAACCCTACCATCAACTGGTAATTTATTGGTATTTTGTACCCAACGTCTAAGGTGAGCAAGAAGCCATTTCCACCGACTGCATCCTGCTGGGCCTCTATTTCGGCGGCCCACCCATCAAACTCGATACCCCAAAAGATGCCCACCATAACGGAGGTGTCAACTTTCTGCATGCGATCCACCTGATTGTTGTCGACATCGTCCCGTTCAGGGATATACCCAAGCATTGGCCCGAATCTCCAAATGTCATCCGGAAGCACGTTCGCTTTGAAGTCTATGCCTCGCAGGCGGTTGCCTTGCAGACGCAGAAACTGGCCTGAATCCAAATCTGCCCTGGCGTAAGGTAGAAGGACAAGTACATAGTCTTCTGACCCTTCATAATCCGGTGCGGCGCCAACGCCGAAGCCCAATTCCAATTTCTCTACTGCCATCGCGGGCTGGGCGGCGACTGTGACCGCAAGGAGTAAAGCCAGTAGCAGCTTCTTCATTATGGCTTCTCCGTTCATGAAATATCCGGACCCTTCGAATATCCCACTGCGGTGTAGCGGGGACGGGGAAGGGAAAATATGTCTTTGGATGAACACCAACGAACTCGCATGCTCAAAAAGACTAGCCAAGAAGATTTTTTTACGCTAGCATTAATACCTGTAACGGGTCTCCATTTGTTCTCACCCTCTTGCCAGGAACGCGGAGATTATTTGAGCTCCAACAGGTCTCCGGGAGAAACGAAAGCCCGTGATTATCTATAGAAGATCTGACTTGAGTTGTTCAACAGAAACAGCTGAGAAATTGAACCATGGAAAAGCGGCCCATCACAAGGACTGGTTACGAGAGGCTACACGCAGAGCTCTCCTTTCTCTACCGCTTTGTCCGTCCTCAGGTCATAGAAGCTCTCTACGATGCCCGGTCGTACGGCTACAAGGCCAATAACTTGCAGTATTTTGCCGCTCGCGAGCGGCAGGCCTTTGTGGAGGGTCGAATCGAGGATTTGCGCCGCAAGATCTCCCTATCAGAAATAGTGGTTGGACAGCACCTCATCTCCTCAGTTGCCTGCTTTGGCGCTACCGTCGGGGTGGTAGATATCGACAACGGCGACCGGGCAACCTATCAACTGGTGGGGCCATTTGAAGCTGACGCCATGAAGGGTCGAATCTCTATTGACTCACCCGTGGGCAGCACTCTTTTAGGCCGGCGTCCAGGTGATGAGGTTACTGTCTATGCTCCTGGCGGCGTCCGCTCCTTCCGGCTTCTTTATATTGTTTCTCATTAGCTGCCTCGCCCCTACTCTCCCAAATTCATTTATAGTTCACCGCAGAGCACGCTGAGTACGCTGAGGAACGACAGCTTCAATCAGCCAATAGTAGTTCGTGTGAAATCAACCTAAGCCACAATGAATTCCGAAATCCGAAATCCTCATTTTACCCTTTGATAACCCCCATTGGCCGCAAGCGCGCCACTTTTTTGCTGATGCCGGCACCGGACACAACCTCCACCACCTGACTCACATCCTTGTAGGCCTCCGGGATCTCTTCCCGCACGGTAGTCTTCCCGGCACTGCGAACTGTGATGCCCTGATCTTCCAATTCCCGAATGATTGCTCTGCCTTTGGACACCCTCATTGCCTGCTTTCGACTCATGACTCTACCGGCACCATGGCAGGTGCTGCCGAAGGTCTCAGCCATGGCCTGCTCCGTTCCCACCAGCACATAAGAGTATCGCCCCATGTCACCAGGGATAAGTACGGGCTGGCCTACATCTTTGTAAGCCAGCGGTGTGTCCGGGTGATGGGGCGGAAAGGCCCGGGTGGCGCCCTTTCGATGCACACACAACTTTCTTTCTTTACCATCCACCCGGTGAGTCTCAATCTTGGCGATATTGTGGCAGACATCGTATATGAGCCTGAGCCCCAGCCGCTCTGAGCTCATCTGAAACACACGCTCGAAGCTCTCCCGCACCCAGTGGAAGATAATTTGCCGGTTGGCAAAAGCATAGTTGGCAGCTCCTGCCATGGCGGCCAGGTACTGCCTCCCTTCCTCGGAGGCAATGGGAGCGCAACACAACTGCCGGTCAGGTAGCTCGATGCCATACTTTTGCGTGCTTTTCATCAGTATTTTGATGTAGTCATCGCAAACCTGGTGACCAAGTCCCCGCGAGCCGGTGTGTATGATTATCGTCACCTGATCCAGAAACAAGCCCAAATCCTTGGCAGCATGCTCATCGTACACTTCATCTACGTAACCAACCTCTACGAAATGGTTCCCCGATCCCAGGGTTCCTAACTGGGCCCTGCCCCGTTCGAGAGCCCGATCGGAGATCAGGTCCGGGTCGGCACCCTGGATACAACCCCCTTCCTCGATGTATTCCGGATCTTCTTCCAGCCCGAAACCTTGCTTTACTGCCCAGCCGACCCCTTTTACCAGCACCTTCTTCAGCTCGGCTTTTGAAAGCCGTAGATCTTTACGTTTGGAGCCAATCCCGCAGGGGATATTTCGAAACAGAGTTTCCACCAATTTACGGATGTGGCCTCTGACTTCCTGGCGCTCCAGCCCGGAGCACACGAGTCGCACCCCTCAGTTAATGTCGTAGCCCACTCCTCCAGGCGAAACCACACCATCATCCAAGGAAAACGCTGCGACTCCCCCGATGGGAAAGCCATACCCCCAATGGATGTCGGGCATGGCCAGAGAATGACCCACAATTCCTGGTAACCAGGCCACATTAGCCACCTGCAGCAAACTCTGGTCATTGCGGATGTTTGCCATCATGGCCTCATTGGCGTAGACGATGCCGTCGGTGCGCATCTTGCCCTCTCTTGGCAGCCGCCAGCGGTATTCGTCGACCTTTTGGAGCTTGATGGAATGTTGTTTCTTCACCGTGGCACCTCCAGGCTCTCGGTTCTTTATGCTAGAATCTAAATATCAAATATCACCTGTGCCTGCCAGCCCTGGTCGTCTTCGACAACCTCGAGTTGGTGGTAGGTGACCGCCTTGATTTCTGTTTTCATGGTGTGGATTTCCGGATCGAAAACCTCGCCCCAGGCGGTTGCCTCCAGTGCGAGATCTTTGAGATTTACCTGAAACCGTCCAAAAAGGAGGTCCTCAGTATCCAACAGGTAGAGCAGTTCCTGGAGCCAGCTCACCAGTAAGGTTTCTATATCCTCTTCCTGCAGCCTAAACTGACGCTGGATCAGGCTGTTCAAAGAATCCACCCGGGTGATCAACTCACTAAAGCCCAGTGCAGCTGTCTCGAACATCCCCTCAAGCGTCGGCGCCTTGACCAGGATACCAGCGTCGGCAGTGTGGTCGATGAACTGAAAGGAACCCTGAGGGTGGGTGGCCATGGGCTTCAACCTCCACGTATATGGTTGCAGTT
>JAUWKY010000271.1 GCA_030613915.1 Syntrophobacterales bacterium | reverse complement strand
GTACGTGTGAATGCCAGGGAGGAAGTCCTGAAACTAAAGATGGCATAAGGGGACAGCAGGCAGCGGGCAGGTTGCAGCAGGAAGAAATCAGAGGTCAGAGATCAGACGTCAGAGGTCAGAGATTCTCATGTGGGAGCGGCTTTCAGCCGCGATCTTGCGCTTTGCACGACTTCTACGACTTCTACGGCTTCTACGATTTACCGTTCACCGTTTACTGCTCACTGCTCACTGCTCACTGCTTACTATCTTTCGCACCACCTCCCTGCATCAGATAAGCCTCTATCAGCCCGTCCAAATCACCATCCAGGACTGCATCAACATTTCCCCTTTCCAATCGAGTCCGGTGATCTTTCACGAGCCGGTAAGGATGAAGCACGTAAGAGCGGATCTGACTACCCCAAGCGATATCTTCGAGGGAATTGTGGATTTCCTGCATTTTCTCTGATTGGAGCTGCTGTTCCCTCTCATAGAGACGCGAACGCAACACCTTCATGGCCATTTCTCTGTTGCGGTGTTGTGATTTTTCATTCTGACACTGAACAATTATCCCTGTGGGTATGTGGGTTATGCGGACCGCTGAGTCGGTCTTGTTGACATGTTGGCCACCAGCCCCACTGGCTCTGTAGGTGTCGACCTTGATCTCCGCTGGTTTGATTTCGATTACAATTTCATCTTCCACTTGAGGGTAGACGAATACCGCCGCGAAAGAGGTATGGCGCCGACCGCTGGCGTCAAAAGGGGATATGCGCACCAGGCGGTGTATGCCCTTTTCGGCTTTGAGTAAGCCGTAAGCATACGGGCCGCTGGAGGTATAAGTAACGCTCTTAATACCCGCCTCCTCACCGGGCTGTATGTCGATAATCTGATTCTTGAACTCCCGTTTCTCAGCCCAGCGCAAGTACATCCGCAAAAGCATCTCCGTCCAGTCCTGGGCTTCGGTCCCACCGGCGCCGGCGTTAATGCTAACAATTGCGCCGAGAGGATCATCAGCACCGCCCAGCATTCGTTGGAATTCTTGGGCTGATATCTCCGCATCGATGGCCTTGAGTTTTTGAGATATTTCGTCCAGTTCTTCAAGGTCCTCCTCTTCGAGGGCCATATCCAAAAGAATGGTGACATCTTCCAGTTCGTCGCTCAACCGCTCGAATCGCTCTACGATATCGGAGAGAACTGCGCGTTCTTTTAAAATCTGAGGCTGTTTGTCAGGGTTGTCCCAGAAACCTTCCTTGGACATTATGGTTTCAATTTGCTTAAGGCGGTGGGATTTTTGGGGGATGTCAAAGATGACCTCGCAGATCTTGTAACCGGTCAAGCAGTTCTTTGATCTGTGATTTAGATGGAGAAGTCATGAATTTCTCTCCTTTGCTTTTCGCAGTCTTTTCACACTCAAGATAACCATACTTTTCATCTTTTGTACAGAGGCCGCACCGATTTTTTGAATGGGTGCGCACGCCGTGAACTGACCACCAGGCACATTGTAGATTTTAGATTTCGGATTGCAGATTTGGGATTTGAGATATTTGATGCTCAATGCTCGATAGCGATCTACCGCTTACTGCTTACTGCTCACCTCTCTTCCGTACTAGTGCATAACCAAACCCCAAGAGAGAGATGGCGACACAACTCCAGGCGAACCAGTCACCATAGCGGGTGTAAATGGTCTTGCCTTTTCCTAACTGGAGGGTAGACAACAAGGTCGCGGTCTCGTACAAGCCGGTCACCTGCAAGATACGGCCTTGAGCATCGATGAAAGCACTGATTCCGGTGTTGGCGCAGCGGGCAATGGGTATTCGATTCTCAACTGCACGCAGTACCGTCATGGAAAGGTGTTGGTAAGGGGCGCTGCTACGACCAAACCAGGCATCGTTGGTAATGTTGACCAACAGATTGGCACCACCATTGGCCAGGTCGCGACTGAGTTTGGGAAAGATGGCTTCGTAACAAATAAGCACACCCACTCGCGCTGCAGACACTTCCAGCACTACAGCTTGTTTGCCGGAAGCGAAGTTTCCAGCAGCTTGAACTAGTTTGTCCACAAAAAACAAAATCTTTTTCCACGGGACATATTCGCCGAAGGGTACCAAATGGATCTTGTCATAATAACCAGTAACCATCCCGTCGCCATCGAGAAGATAGGCGCGGTTGTATAATCTCAATTCTACTCCCTTTCTGCGATAGGCAGGACTGCCGAATAGCAAGGGTTTCTTCAGTTTTTGTACCTCTTGAATGAGGGTCTTGGTGTTCTGCCGGTCTGCCAGGAAATAGAACGGTGTGGCCGTCTCAGGCCAAAGCACCAGATCTGGTTGCTGCTTGGCTATCTCTTTGGTGAGCCGTACATATTTTTCCAGGGTGGCTTGCTGGAAAGCCGGATCCCACTTGGTATCTTGGCTTACATTACCCTGCACCATAGCAACTTTGAAGGACTGATCCTGGTGGGATTCAAAAGTGGCCAATCGCCACCGGCCATAGCCATAGACCACCGAGACCAAGCCGACCAGCAGCAGGGTGGAAATAAGTCGAGTCACTCTTTTTCTCTGGTTCTTTGAGCCGAAGATCATCCTGAAGAGTAAAGCACTCGAGAGGACCAGGACAAATGAAATTCCATAGACGCCGGCGAAGTCAGCCATTTGTATGACCGAAAGCCACCGGTACTGGCTATACCCCAGGTTTTCCCACGGAAATCCGGTCAGTAAATGACTCTTTCCCAATTCTAGGGTAACCCAGAGAAAAGGCGCAAGTGGAAGCCACGGCAGACCCCTCTGCCGCAGCCAGCTTAATCCTGCACAGAAGAGTCCTGGAAATAGAGCCAGATAGGCCACCAGTAGAAAACAAACCATCAGGCTGACCGGGAGAGGAAGATTACCGTAGTGGTTTACCACATAGGTGATCCAATAAAGCAGGCTCAGACCATGGCATACCCCGGCGAACCAACCAAGGGTGAAGGCAGCAGGAGCTTTGTTGGCTGCTGCCAGGAAGAGTAAAGGAATAAGAACCGCCCAACCAACCAGAGGGTGGCCAATGGGGGGGAAACAGAAAGTGAGGAGCAGGCCTGAAAAGGCTGCGATAAAGTAGTGCTTTGGACTCGCATTGAAGAACTGCTGTATGTTCACTCTAGTCCCCCAACCATTGACGATTGACGATTTGGGATTGACGATTTGGGATTGATGATTGACGATCGACGATTGAGGATTTGGTCAGAGATGGCATGGAGGTTGTTATCATTGCTGCTCAGCAACCACCTCGCGAATGTATTGACGGTCATCGTCTGAAATCTCGACGAAACGAACACCTATTCCTCTAGGCTCATCGGCACCTTCTGGATTGTAGATGTTTGACCTCGCAACCCGGGCGCTGGCTCTCAGAAACTGACGGGAATGGGGTACCTTAATAATCATACGAAAAGTTTCGTTGGATTCGGGTTGTTCTTGGCAGTGTACGAATGCGCCCCCGAGACTGATATTATTGACCTCACCTTCAATTGGACCCTGGGCGGTTAGCATCGTAACGGGCCAGGTCACCTCTACTCTAGGAAACTGGCGTTTTTCTTCTCCCACAGAGAACTCCTTTTGCACCGCAGGCCATTTGTCCGAGGTCCCTTGGTCTTTTCAGTTCAGAAGGAATGTTAACACTGATGTTACATACCAATGTCGAGGAAAAACGCGCTAGAGTGCGTCAGATGTGGCTGCGCACAGGCCCGGACAGGTCGAGGCGTACGTGACCGTACGTGAAGTCCTGTCCGAGGCGAGCACGGCCGCAGATGGC
>JAUWKY010000230.1 GCA_030613915.1 Syntrophobacterales bacterium | reverse complement strand
ATTGCCAGGTGGAGGCCATTTCCCTGAGAGGGAAGCCCCATGTCATCGGGCTCCAGTTCGACAATCACGCCGGTTCCAAGCTGGATGCCGCAACCTGGCTTGAGGGGGACCGTGAGTGGTTATCACAGCCCCCCCAGGTGGATCCTACCATTGTGCTTACTGAAGCCGAGAAGCTCGAGACAGTCATGGGGGAACAGTTTGAAATTCTTTTCGAGAATTTCATCAAGATGAATGCCTAAAGTAAGTTAAATTGTCTAAAATGTCTAAAATGAACTCTGTATGCCCTATGCCCTATGCTCTATGCCGCGAACGAAGTGAGCTACAACGGACTACGGACAACTAACAACTGACTTCTCTTCTATCTGCCCCTCACCGAAGTCTGAATCTCACCCATACGAGAAGAAAGTATCAGTAACAAAGGGGCAGTTTTATTAGTCGAGTTGAAAGATTTCCTGCAATAATAAAATATATTGCAATTTTATTTGCATTTTCGTAAAATGATTTTGACACCTAGCCCGGAAGAGACTCCCTACTGATCGTGAGGAGGAGAAAACTTTGGACACGACAAGCTATGTTACCCACAATGAAGTTTTTCCTCGCCCCCCCAAGGGGGACTCTATTCTATTAAATAACATTACACTCGAACCCGATAAGGCTTACTTCATTTACGTGGGTGAGATAAAAGCTTACGGGCTAAACCATTTCTTGATCCCTGTACTTGAACAAATCTACGGTCGCCCTGTGGGCTGCATTGCCATTGTACCGGACGTTATGGCCAGCTATCCGTACTCCAACCTGGCGGTGTTGAACAGCGAATCATACCAGTACCACTGCAGCAAGGGGTTACTGGTTAATTGCCGCCCCAGCCCCGGCACATTTGCCGATGAAGTTTCCTCTAGCTTCCTCGCACAAGAGCTACTAAAGAGCATCCTCCGTGAGCAAGATTTTATCTATATTCATATGTTCGCAAGCCAGCCTGAGATGAACCTGATAGACGGTGAGAAAGTAAAGCTCCTTGGTCCAGATCCTACTCTGGCACACCATTTCAACAACAAAATCATCCAATACCAAATGGCCTGTCAGTTGGGGATACCCGTACCCGAAGGTTTCTGTTGTAACTGCCTGGAAGAAGCCCTGGACTCGGCCCAGAGCTTTTTCCGGTCCGGCGAAGAGGTTTTTGTCAGCGAATCCTACAGCGCAGCGGGTAGCAACAGCGCTTTCGTTTGCGACGGTGAAGAAATCCAAAAGCGATTTGTTGAGACGGAGCAACCCTATCTGGTGACCCGCCGTATCCCGCACAGTCACGACCCAACCGTATTGGCAGTGGTAGCTAACGGTCAGGACGTTTATGTGGCGTCCGTTGCTGACCAAAAGATGGAGGAAAACCGATTCCGGGGATCCACCTTTCCTACTGTGCTGAAGAAGGATGTAGTAGAACGCATCAAAGAATATACCAGGTTGGTGGGAAGATATATGGGTGCTCAGGGTTATCGGGGCATCTTTGGTTGTGACTATATCGTTGATGATAATGGGCAGATCTACTTTGTGGAGGTGAATGCTCGCCAGCAAGGAACCACCCTGGAGTCGCCCCTGACCATGCTCCATCGCCTCCCCGGTCACCCCAGTCTTCCTGAGATTGAATTTTGCGCCATCACGCAGGGCAAATTCCCCCAGTCCCTTATTGAAATGGATTCTACCGAGTCTAACCTTTGCTGGGGGACATACAATGTCAAATGCCAGGAGGATGTCCTGGCGATTCGCGACATCCCCCGTCTGCATAATGAGACGGAAGTCTTTCGGAGAGTTTCTGAGAGTGCAGGAGATCTAACCTGTGCCATTGTTGAGGATTACTTGGGTGCTGGAGTCCACCAGCGCGCCGGTGGGTTTGTCGGCAGGTGCATCTCAGTGGGTAAAACCTTGTCTGGGGTGCAACAAGCACTAGAGGAGGGAGAACTTGCAGTCAAATCCAGCACCCTCCCCTGGAATTCAAACCCGGATATTTCCGCTACGAGGAGAATACTGATGAAAGAATCCGCGGTGAAAAAAGAGCTTCACCTACATGACCCAATGACAGTACCTTCTGAGGACCGGGAAGTTGCCCTTGCTCGCTCCGCAGAAGTAAAAGGGCTTATTACAGATTTCCTGAAAGCCAATGACAAGATTCCCACTGGCCTTAGACTCGAAAAAGAGTACACAAAGGCCAAGAAGCGAATCCTTAAGGCTTTGGGCGGTTCAGAGAAGGACTGGCGAAATTACAAGTGGCATCTCAAGAACCGTATCGAGGATGTGGAGACTCTTGGCAAAATAATCCGCCTTACCCAGAAAGAGATGCGACAGATCCTAAAGACAAGTGAGCGCTATCGCTGGGGCATCTCCCCGTACTACGCCAGCCTCATAGACCCCACAGACAAAAAATGTCCTGTGCGGCTGCAAGCGGTTCCCGACATCAGGGAACGACTGGATACATCTGAGATCAAGGACCCCATGATCATTAAGTATAACTCCCCTGCGCCCCTGATCTCCAGACTCTACCCTGACAGGCTGATCATCAATGTCACTAATATGTGTTCCATGTTCTGCCGCCACTGCTTGCGGAGAAAAGACATAGGCGATCAAGACCTCACCTATTCCCGTTCTCAGCTCCGTGAGGCACTGGAATACATCCGGCAGAACGAAGAAATCCGGGATGTGCTTCTCACAGGAGGAGACGCCTTGTCCTTGAGCGACGCTCAATTGGACTGGATTCTGACCGAGCTTGATAAGATTCCACATGTGGAAATAAAGAGGCTGGGCTCGAGGATGCCCTGCGTCCTCCCCCAAAGAATCACGCCTCCACTTTGCCGGATGTTGGAAAAACACGATCCCGTCTATCTCAATACCCAATACAACCACCCTAAAGAGATTACCAGGGAGGCGCAAAGAGCAGTGGACATGCTCACCAAGGCCGGGGTTGTGGTGCGAGACCAGACCGTACTCATGAAGGGAATCAACAACGATCCACACGTGATGAAGGTGCTTATGCATGAGATGCTCAGGATCAAGGTGGCTCCCTACTACATTTTCAATTGCAAAAAAGTAGAAGGTATCCGCCATTTCCGCACCTCAATTCAAGAGGGCTTGAACATCATGGAACACCTGCGCGGCTATACCTCGGGCATGGCGGTTCCCACCTACATCATCACAGCACCAGAAGGAAGAGGGAAGACTCCAATTGCGCCGCAATATCTTTTGAATACCAACTACAACGGCGACGTGCTCATCCGCACCTGGGGAGGTCACGTCTTGCAGTACGAAGATGAAAAAACAGCCTAATTTGGACGGACAAGAGGTCAAGAGGATCGTCGGCTCTCTCAAAAAAGACCTTCTGGTTCTCTTGGATGAGCTGGTTGCCATAAACAGCTACTCCCATAATGCTGAGGGAGTTGCTCAAATGGCTGAGGCGGTGGGCGGGGCCCTTCCCTCTCCCCTCGAGCTGCAAAGTGTTACGACCTCTAAAAAAGAAAAGCTCTGGACCTGTCGTTGTGGCCCTTCCGGAAAAGATCTCATCCTCCTGGTAGGGCACCTGGATACGGTTTTCCCCCCGGGCACCTTCGATAGAGGTACAGCTTCTCAAGGCTCCTACCTGTCTGGCCCTGGCGCTGCTGACATGAAGGGCGGTCTTGCGGTGATCCTGGGAGCTCTCTGGGCTCTGGACCGTTTGAAAGTTTTGCCCAAGATACCTCTCTTGCTAGCCCTGAACGGTGACGAAGAAATCGGCTCTCCGGGTGCAGGCCAGAAGCTGGAGGAACTCGCTCTTTCCTGTCGGTTAGCTTTTGTCTTTGAGAGCGGCGGGCCCCATGGCTCGGTGGTCACTTCACGCCGGGGCCTTCAACGCTATTTGTTGAAGATACGGGGTAAGGCCGGTCACGCCGGCAACATCCAGGCAGCCAAGCAAAGTGCTGTGGTGGAGCTGGCCCACCAGATTTTAAAACTGGAAGCCCTTAATGACCGGGAAGCGGGTCTGAGCGTTAATGTGGGTCAGGTCAAAGGAGGTACGGCCACCAATGTAATACCAGCAGAGGCCGAGGCTGAACTCGAGGTGCGCTTTCTTAATCAGGGGCAAGGAGATGAGGTGGGGAAGCGTATTCAGAAACTGGCAAACTCCTCACAAGAGTTCGGCCTTGAAACCAACTTTGTCAGGGGCCATGCTCGCCCTCCCATGGAACATACCCCAGGTACTGCTCAGCTATTCCAGAAGGTGGCTCAAGTTGCCGCAAGGAGTCAAATCATTTTGTCTGAGGAGGCCCGCTGGGGTGCATCTGACGCGAATCTCTTGGCTGCAGTTGGCCTTCCCACCATCGATGGTTTAGGTCCCGTTGGCGAGATGGATCATTCCGAGAATGAAAGGATCCTGGAGGATTCTCTTTTCCAACGGGTTGAATTGCTTGTACATCTTCTCTGGGATCTTCGGGACTGGACTCAAAACTAAGAATCCGGGCCCAAAGGGGCTTTGGGCTGCCCCCTGAGGGGCTTCAATGGTCTTTCCGCTCT
>JAUWKY010000206.1 GCA_030613915.1 Syntrophobacterales bacterium | reverse complement strand
CTACGATTTCAACGCTTTTAACGAATTAACTAATCGACTAATTCTCTAATCAACTAATTCTCGAATTAACGAATCGACTAATTGGCACTATGCGCATTTTGAGTTGATCAGTACTGCTAGAGAGCGACCAAGTGTATCAAGAAAGTGGCCCCAAGCATTATCGAGTGAAGTATGGTGGACTGGCCGAGAAGATCTATGGGCTGATTCTGGCTGAGGAGAAACGGAACCTTGGTATCACTATACTGCGAGCAGTGGCAACCGTGGTTGCCTGGTCTTATGATAAGCTTGCAATATTTCGCAACCTTCTCTTTGAGTTAAGAATCTTAAAAGTACACAAATTGAACTGCCCTGTGATAAGTGTGGGCAATCTTGCGGTGGGGGGAACGGGCAAAACACCCATGGTGATATGGCTGGCACGGTTTCTTTCGGAGGAAGGTTGGCGGGTTGGAGTTGTCAGCAGGGGTTACAGGGGGGAGGAAACCAAGAGGGTCCTGGTCGTAAGCGATGGCAGAAACATCCTCGCCGGCAGTGACATTTCCGGAGATGAGCCGCAGTTGTTAGCCAGACGTCTGCCGGGTATTCCAGTGCTGTGCAGCACCAAACGGGCTTTGGCTGCGGAAGCTGCGGTAGAACAGTTTCGGTGCGAGGTGGTGATCCTGGATGACGGTTTTCAGCATAGATTCATCGCCAGAAATCTGGATGTGGTAATGCTTGACTCACAGAAACCTTTTGGGAATGGCTCTCTGTTTCCCCGGGGTATACTTCGGGAGCGAACCAAGGCTTTGACTAGAGCCCAGGCCCTGGTGCTCAGCCGCTTCGATGGCAGCGCGCAGGCTGAGCAGACTCATAAGAATCTTGTTAACCAATGGCCGGACAGGACAGTTGTTACTACAACGCACCGTGCCACTCGTCTTTTCGGAGCAACCACTCAGAGGGAACACCCCCTTAGCTCTGTAAAGAATAAACGGCTGGCTGCTTTTGCCGGAATCAGCAAACCGGATGATTTTTTCAGGACTGTCCGTGATCTGGGCGCAGACCTGGTGCATACTGCCGCATTGCCCGATCATTATCCGTTGACAATCGAACTCCTGACTTCACTAGCGCAGGAGGCGTCAGAGCAGAACCCAGAGCTGTGGCTAACTACAGAAAAAGACTGGGTACGACTACCCGATGACCTTCCCGACAGTATGGAGCTGTGGGTACTGGCAGTGGAGCTTGATCTGGATGGAGATAGTTCGTTACTGAAAGCCGTGGTGCAAAGATCCTTGACAACATCCAACCTAACACTAAAGGATTCGGGGTAGTGAGAGTGATGAGTTTGCAGCAATTAGCAGAAAAGCTTATGGACATAGCTGCAATTGTGCCATTACGGTTTACCTGGAGACTGGCGGAGATCCTTGGGCGGCTTTGGTTTCGACTAGATACCAAACATCGATTAATAGCATTGAACAATCTCAAGCTTGCCTTGGGAGAAGAACTGACCGAAAGGGAGAGAAGAAACATAGCCTGCAGAAACTTCATCCATCTTGCGAGGGTTGTTCTCGAATTGCCATATATTCGAAAGGTTACACCAGAAGAGATGGATGAATTTGTGACCTTTGACGGCGTGGAAAACCTCGATGGTGCTTTACAAAAAGGAAGAGGAGTCTTGGTTATGACTTCTCATTTTGGCAACTGGGAACTAATGTCGTTGGCCTACTCCTTGCGTTACCGCCCAGGCAACATAGTGATCCGCCCCCTGGATATACCCTTCCTGGACAGCTTGATCGCTAACATCCGTACCCGGGGAGGCAATCAGATCATTGCCAAAAAGGGTTCTATACGCAAAGTCCTACGTTTGCTAGCGGCAGGGGAGATGGTGGGCTTACTCATTGACCAGAACCCCGCATGGTATGAGGGGGTATTTGTACCATTCTTCAAGGAGATCGCTTGCACAAACAAGGCTTTAAGCGCTCTTGCTCTGAGAACGAATGCTCCGGTAATTCCTGCGTACAACGTGAGGGAGCCCAATGGCACTTATCGGATTGTTTTTGAGCCGGAAGTGGTTTTGGATAGGAGTGGTGACACCAGGCGTGATATGGAAGAAAACACTGCTAATTTCAACAGAATTATTGAGAGTTACGTGCGGCGTCATCCTGAACAGTGGTTCTGGGTGCATCAGAGATGGAAAACCCGACCTTATCAACCCTGGCCAAGGCAAACGTGAACAAAAGGATTCTCATCGTCGCTCCCAACTGGATCGGGGATGCGGTGCTTTCCCTCCCAGTTGTGGACGGCTGTGGACAGCTCTGGCAAGAGGCCGAGCTGACGGTACTTGCTCGTACACGGGTAGCCGAGCTGTTTGAGGCGAGAGAATCTGATGTAAGAGTTTTAGAATATGAAAGGGGAAATGGTCCGCAAAGACTGAGCAATCTGATGGCATTGGGCCGGAGTTTACGGAGAGAGAGGTTTGACTTAGCTATTCTTCTGCCCAACTCCCTCGGTTCCGCTGTGATGACACGGCTGGCTGGAATTCCCCAGCGGTTGGGGTATTCGACCGATGGCCGTGGTTGGCTGCTTACTCAAAGGCTGGAAGACAGACGAAAGGAACGTGGCCTACATCAAGTGGATTATTACCTTGGATTGATCCACAGCCTTGGAGCCTACCAGGTGGATCGCATCCCGCAACTAAAACTGAGGGCGAAGATCACTGACAGGGCCATGGCTTTAATGGAGGGCCTGGGAATTGACAAGAATGAGCTTCTAATTGGAGTGCATCCTGGAGCTGCTTATGGAGAGACCAAACGTTGGTTTCCCGAACGTTTTGCTGCTGTACTGGAACGGTTGCACAGGTCGGGACGAAGATTTCTCCTTCTGGGTGGCACGGGTGAGGAACCGCTTGCAGAGCAGATCAGTGCCGAGATGGACCATCCGGTCATCAACCTCATCGGCAAGACTACGGTAGCTGAAGTCCTAGCGTTAATTGGTCAGTGCTCATTGTTTCTGAGCAATGATTCCGGACTGATGCATGTGGCTGCTGCCTTGAATATTCCCCAGGTGGCACTGTTCGGTTCCACTGATCCCCAGAAGACTGCGCCTTTGAATAATAGAGCAGTAGTAATCCACCCGGAACATGTAGGCTGCACCCCATGCTTCAAACGGTCCTGTCCAGAGGACCTGGAATGTATGAAGGCGATTACGGTGGATGAGGTCGCCACTGCTGCAGAGCAACTACTCACGGTCTAACCACGAAAAACACGAAGAGCATAAAGAAGGCAAATGATTTACCAACATTGCCAGGATGTCTTGTGCATTGCACGGGGATGAATGGTATCCCTCTATCCCCTCTCTCCCTGGGGTCGGTGTCACGATTCGTCATCCCGGCCAAGGCTCGCAAAGCGAGACGCGAGCCGGGATCCAGTAAGAATCAGACCATACTCTAATCTATCTGGATTCCGGATCTCGCCCGCCAAAGGTGGACTCGTCCGGAATGACGGCTTCGGCAAATTGGGCCACAATCTCCAAGGGGGGGGGAGATGTTCTTTTGTGATTTTTGTGGTGAACACATTTTGACTATCAAGGTGAGACTATGCATGTAGCGGTTTTCTTGGATAGGGATGGTACCATCAATGAAGAGATGGGGTACATCAACCACTTGGACCGCTTCGTTCTCCTACCCAGTGCTGCAGCAGCAATACGGAGTATTAATGAAAGTGGTCTTAAAGCAGTAGTGGTTACCAATCAATCAGGAGTAGCCCGCGGCTATTTTCCCAAGGAACTCATCGATCAAGTTCATCAAAAGATGAGCGATTTGCTGGAAGAAGAAGGCGCCTTTTTGGATGGCATATACACGTGCACCCATGCGCCGCCAAGCAAGGGGGAGTCAGGAGGCTGCGGCTGCCGCAAACCGAAAATCGGGCTAATGAAACAGGCTGCTCAGGAGTTGAACCTCGACCTTGAAAAGTCCTACGTAGTTGGGGACCGGTTCAAAGATGTGGAAATGGCCCGCAACGCTGGGGCCAAAGCAGTGCTGGTCCTTACTGGCTATGGTAGAGGGGAGCTCGGATTTCTGGGGCCGACCAGGAAAGTGGAACCAGATTTTGTTGCTGAGGACCTCGCAGAGGCTGTGGAATGGATTCTTTCTGATATGTCTGAGAAAGCTTCCTGATAGGTCGCGAACTGAGATGAATATATTGATCGTTAAACTGAGTGCTCTAGGGGATGTGGTGCAGACCATTCCTGCCTTTGAAGCACTCAGAAACCACTATTCCTCGGCTCACATCTCCTGGCTGGTAGAAGAAGAAGCCGCCGATTTGCTGCAATACTATCCGGGACTTGATGAGATAATGGTTTGCCGGCGGCGTTCTTGGCTAAAAGAGCTGAGGAATCCATTGTCATGGCCAAAAGTGTCCTTAGATATACTCAGATTCTGTGGTAGTTTGCGCCAACGACACTACGATGTGATCATTGATCTGCAAGGGCTGCTCAAAAGTGCAATCTGGGTTGGTCTGGCTCGGGGAAGGCGCAAGATCGGCTTTGACCGAACTCGTGAGGGAGCCTGGAGAGTTCTCAACGAAAAACTTCCACCGTATGACCCTAATCGGCACGCCCTGGAGCGGTATCTGGAGGTGCCCCGCTATCTGGGAGCCGACGTGGACAGTATTCGGGTGCACGATCCCTGGACATCTTCCGAGGAACACCTGTTGCGAACAAGACTGAGTCAGATAAAGCCAAACAGTGGCCCCCCCCTGGTGGCGTGCCACCCCATCAGCAGGTGGCAAACGAAGCTCTGGCCGGAAGCAAACTTCACCCGGCTGGCTGTTGAGCTGGTAACAAGACTGCAGGCGACGGTTGTTTT
>JAUWKY010000021.1 GCA_030613915.1 Syntrophobacterales bacterium | reverse complement strand
AGCATCTGAGTGGCCATCTAAACCATGGTCGTACGGAATAGCCACACCGCCAAGAATCAAAGGCCTACCCGGCACCAACCGATGCGCATCGTATCCGAATCCTACTCGTATCATATTCTGGGTTCCACGTTCAAAGATAAGTCAAATAGTAATCGGTAATCAGTGAGCAGTGAGCAGTAAGCAGTAAATCGTAGAAACCGTAGAAGGCGTAGAAATCGTAGAAGTCTTAAGAATCCTACAAGTCGTCAAGGCAACTCATAGCGACAGATCTTCCGAAATCGAATAACTAATAACGGATAACGACACTGCCCGCTGCTGGCTGCCTGCTGACCTCTGCCTTCTGACCTCTGATTTCTTGACCTCTGACCTCTTCCTACTGTCTCCCCTCCCTATGAGCAAGAATCGCTTCCGCCACCACCAGGTCTGTTGGCGTAGTGACCTTGATATTCTCCGGAGATCCCGGGACCAAATGCACCGAAACTCCCAGACTTTCCACCAGGGCAGCATCGTCAGTGACCATCATCTTATCCCGGGAAGCCTTCTCATACGCTAACCGCAAAAGGCTGGCTTGAAAAGCCTGGGGCGTCTGCGCCAACCAGATGGTTTCGCGTTCCAAGGTCTCAACCACCACTTCCTCTTTAGCCCTTTTCACAGTGTCACCTGCGGGTACGGCTGCTAGTGCGGCACCATGGCGATTGGCGGCCTCCAGCACTGCCCCCAGTAGATCGACACTTACGAGTGGCCGCACGCCGTCATGAACTACAACCAGTTCGCAATCACCTGGGACTACCTCGAGCCCACGGGCCACGCTATCTTGACGTTCCGAACCACCGTCCACCACCCCGAGCAACTTACGACAAGGATAGGGTCCGAGAACACGCTCCTTCAGGGTTTGGCGCTGTTGCGGGGCTACCACCAGCACCACCCCGTCAACCTCAGGGCTCTTATCAAACACTTCAAGTGTGTGGGCGAGAACAGGAATTCCTTGCAGATGCAGAAACTGCTTTTCAACAGTTCCACCCAAACGTCGTCCCTCACCAGCGGCTGGAATTATGGCAACAACACGCATAACTGTTCTACGCTTCGGAAATAGGGATGGGTTTACCCTAATGTTGCATACCTATGTCGAGGAAAAACGCGCAAGAGTGCGTCAGATGTGGCTGCGCACAGGCTAGGACAGGACGAGGCGTACTTAACCGTACGTGAAGTCCTGTCCGAGGCGAGCACAGCCGTCCCGCCAAAGGCGGGACTATCACGCGAGCGCAGCGGTTTTTACCGTTGTAGGTATGCAACATTAGGGTTAATAGGGGCATGAGGATTCTGTAGACAAAAAAAAGAGAATAGAGCAGGTCATAAGCCGAGTTCTGTTTCCTTCGGGGATCACTCCCCAATGGACAATGATCATTCATCTAGGACCACGATTACTCGCAGCCTCCAGCGACCTACCCGAGAGCTTGGGCGGGCCACCCTCAACGCTCTCCTATTTGGTCTTGCTCCAAGTGGGGTTTGCCGAGCCTCCGATGTCACCACCGGAGCTGGTGAGCTCTTACCTCACCGTTTCACCCTTACCTCGGGAAACAAACGTTTCCCGAGGCGGTCTGCTTTCTGTGGCACTTTCCTTCCCATCACCGGGACTGGGCGTTACCCAGCACCTTGCCCTATGGAGCTCGGACTTTCCTCTCCCCCGGCCGCCGAAAAACGGCAAGCACGAGGCAGCGATCATTTGACCTACTCTATTCTCACCGCACCAAGCGATATGTCTCTCTATCTCCCCCCTGCAGGCCACGATCTATGGCCTCATTCGCCAACCGATCAGCCTGTTGATTCAGTTCACGGCCTACATGAAAAATAGCATAATCGTCAAACTGCTGCAATCTTGACACGGCCTGGTCAAACAATGACCGCAATCGAGGATTGCGTACCTTATACTTTCCGCTTAACTGTCTCACCACCAGTTCAGAGTCCGAAAATATCTCAATCCGCTTGACACCCAGGTCTGCCGCAGCCTCCAGTCCCCTTACAAGGGCCCGGTATTCTGCTTCGTTATTAGTGCCATTGTCGAGATAGCGACTTAGTTCAAAAACCTGTTCACCCTTCTCATCCAGAAGGACCACTCCTGCTCCGGAGGGACCCGGATTGCCCCTTGAAGCTCCATCGCAGTAAAGAGAAACACTCATCATTCGCGTGCCGGGCCCCCCTTCCTGGCTATCAGCCGCAGGGTCAGTCCATTCTTCACAGCAACGTAGGTGTTCGGCGACAGCCTGGAAGAGGCTGCGCAGATCTTTCCTGGTAAGATCGGGAAATTCGGCTCGGAGTAGCTCAGTGGGCAAACGCTCACCCAGCAGCTCGAGAACCCGAATGAGCCGCTGACGATCAAGTGCGATTCTTGAACCCATTAACGTAAATCCCTTTCCCTACTCCAACTGGGACGACTGCTTATATGCCTCGTGACCTGTCCAATAAATAATCCGCAGGCAATTGGGACAGTTCATCATTTTTTCATTTCTTTGCAAATCGATAAAGGTCTGCGGGGGCAAGTTCATGTGGCAAACCCCGCAGGTGCCTCTGTTCACCGGGGCCAGCGCCACACCAGCTCTTTTATCTCTTAGAAATCGGTACTTTTTCAGCAAATCTGAAGGAATTTTGGGTTTGAGCTGCTCTTTCTGTTCTTCAAGACTCATAATCAGCGCATCTGCCTTCTTCGCCTCCTTTTCAAGCTGGGCACCCTCCTCTTTTAGTTTCTTGCTGGCCTCGACCACCAACAGCTTGTGCTCCCGGATCTGCCTATCCAGATCATCGGCGCTCTCCATCTGCTCGATGATCTGGTCTTCACGCCCTCGCACAAGCTCTTCAATGTCGTCGATCTCTTTCAAGCTGGCCTGATACTCCTTGTTGCTCTTGACCTCCAAAAGCTTCTGCTTGCTTTTGGTTTTTCGCCCTTCTAGGTCCTCCACCTCTACCTCCAGATCCCGCCGCAATTTCTTCCCAGACTGCAGTATCATCTTTTTGTCTTCCAGCCTCGCCTCAGCCTCCTTTTCTTTCTTTTTCAGCGCGGCGATCTCCTTGGGAGCGCGAGCTTTGTGCTCCGCAAGAATCTTGATCTTTCCTTCGATTTCCTGAAGCTCAATAAGTAATTGTAACGTCTCTTGCAAGGTATTCCTCCCTATTCTCAAATGGAGTAATGGAGCATTGGAAATAACAAATTCCAAACACCAAATCTCAGGCTTTCAGGTGCCGGGTGTCATTTGGGTGTCAGGTTTCAGGTGTCAGGGAAGAGAAACAAAAAAGCCGAAACCTGAACACTGAAACCTGAACACTGAAACCTTAGTGATTGTGACTTGTTATCTGGAATGCTTCTCACTCTAATACTCCATCACTCTAATACTCCATCACTCCAGTACTCCATGACTCCGGTACTCCATGACTCCGGTACTCCAGGGACGTTCCCTTGAACCAAGCGATTTTGATGTTGGCCCAACCATAGGATTGGCTCCCAACCTTGGCACAAAAAAAGGGTGCAGCCTGTGTGGCGCACCCTTTTTTCCGAGTCTCTCGGAATTTCGGCCTCAGATTGCGGGACCGATCCCTGTTCCCCGCCGAGAAGCCATATCTTCCTCTCAACGGGTCGAGAAAATTCACGCTCTGGTTTGACTCCAATCTTCATAAGCAGTAACTGGTGGGCCCACCTGGATTCGACCCAGGGACCGACCGGTTATGAGCCGGTGGCTCTGCCAGCTGAGCTATGGGCCCTTTGCCTCCACCTCCAAGATAATGATTTCAATACCATTCAACGGTATTTGTCGCCGGGAGTTTTGTTTATATATGGGCCGCAATCTTCTTTGTCAAGGGAAATATCCCCGCGGTTGTTGTCTCCCCGCCGCCGCCCGGCTTCGATTCCTTTCTCCCAGCTCCAACGCTGTCATCAGCTATCAATAAAACTCTTGAGTTTCTTGCGCCGGCTGGGGTGTCGAAGCTTTCTCAGGGCCTTGGCTTCGATCTGCCGGATACGCTCCCTGGTTACCAGAAAATCTTGGCCCACCTCCTCTAGAGTATGATCCGCCTTCTCCCCTATGCCGAACCTCATGCGCAGCACCTTTTCCTCTCGGGGGGTCAGGGTGGAAAGCACTTTGCGCGTTTGCTCAGAGAGGTTCAGATTGATGACCGCATCCACTGGAGATGTTACCTTTTTATCTTCAATGAAATCACCTAGATGGCTGTCTTCCTCCTCGCCGATGGGAGTTTCCAGTGAGATGGGCTCTTTGGCAATCTTCAGAACCTTCCTCACCTTCTCCAAGGGAAATTCCATCTTATCAGCTATCTCTTCAGGTGTTGGCTCCCTCCCCAATTCCTGAACAAGGTATCGTGATGTCCGGATGAGTTTATTAATGGTCTCGATCATATGCACAGGAATGCGAATGGTTCTGGCCTGGTCGGCAATGGCCCTGGTAATCGCCTGGCGGATCCACCAGGTGGCGTAGGTACTGAACTTGTAGCCCCGCTGATATTCAAACTTGTCCACTGCCTTCATCAGGCCGATGTTCCCCTCCTGAATCAGGTCAAGAAACTGTAGCCCTCTGTTGGTATATTTTTTGGCTATGCTTACCACCAACCGCAGGTTGGCCTCCACCAACTCCCTCTTTGCCTCTTTGGCTTTGAGCTCACCCGCGTCAACTTGACGCATAATTTGCTTCAAGCTGCGGACATCCATTTTGGCTTCCTGACCAATCCGCCGCATGCGGCGCCGGCCGTTCTTGATAGTTTTTTCCATCTCTAAGAATTCATCTGGCTTAAGGCCAAGATCTTTGGCGATTTTGGCCAATGAATCAGGCTTGCTCTTTACATGTCGGAAAAGGCGACGAAGTTCTTGAACTGGCTTACCGGTGCGGATCATGCACTGCTCGATCTCCCGCTCGCCTTTCTCTATTCTCTCCACACAACTCCGCAGTTTGCTCACAATCCTGTCCACCTGCCGCCTCTCCAAACGCAGGTTCTTGAGCAACTCGGCAATGCGTTCCTTGCTGACCCGCAGGGCTTCCTCATCTGCTTCCCGTGATTTACCTTCAGCACTGCTTGTCAGGATGAACTCCTCCATCTTGAGGTTTTCTTCATACAGCTGCTGAATTTCCTCCAGTAACTCAAGTAACCTTTCCTTCTCCTTGTCTTCCTTCGCACTGCTATATTCTTCAAAATCCTCGTCCAGATTTTTTAGGACGTCACGGACCCTCAGTTTCTCTAGAGCGATCTTCTCACGCAAGTTAAGAATCACGCGAACACCAATCGGGGTGGCAATAATGGCGTCAATCACTTCCTCCTCGCCCCGTTCGATCCGCTTGGCTATCTCTACCTCTCCCTCTCTGGTCAAGAGACAGACCATGCCCATCTCGCGAAGATACATTTTGACCGGGTCAGTCACCCTGCCTCCGCTATCATCATCCAATGGCAGGGCTCGATCTTCCTCTTCGCTGGCCTCGCCATCTTTCTCGATCTTTTCCTTGAGCATCTTTGCCTGTTGAGAGGAATCGACGATCTCAATGTCCATCTCATCGAAAATCATCATCATGTCGTCGATCTTCTCCGAGGATACGAGCTCGTCAGGCAGGACACTATTCACCTCGTCATAGGTAAGGTATCCCTTTTCTTTGCCAATCGAGATAAGCCGCCTAAGATCTTCCATATTGCTTTTTTTAGCCATCAAACCATCTCCCCCTTGGAAAGGTTCGCTTTATCATTGGCCTCTTTAGCCAACAAGGCCACCTTCTTAGCCTGCAACTCCGCCAGAAGCTCCGCAATGCGAGTCTGATCCTGGCTGCGCTCGGCAGTTCGGATTTCCTCCCTCAGCCGTTTCAGCTCATCCTGTAATTGCCGTCTTCTGGAACCGATTCCCTCAAGATATTCCCGCAGACGAGCGTGGGCCTCCTCCTCTCGCCATGGGCTCGATTCCAGTGACCATCCGCTTATCACATTTTTGAGGTCATCGTCTTGTAGGTCCATTAATAACCCACTTAGGGCCAGGTTTCCACCTTCCTGATAGTGTTTACTCAAAAGTCCTGCAACCTCCACCCAGGGATTTACTTGAAAATTATCCAAAGCGGAACTTTTTTCAAGCACTGGAATCCAGTTGGGATAATGAACCAAAATACGGACAATCTCTTCCTCCCAGGCGGGAATCCGTGTGCCCCGGTCCGGCTTCAGTCCCCTTGCGGTCCTCACCCTGGATGTACGGTCCAAGCCCAATTCCGCCCTCAGTACTTCTTCACTCACCCCTAGCCTTTGGTCCAGCATTCGCAAGTAGCCCTCCTGGGTTACGCGCGAGTCCAGCAACTTCAGCATCGGAGTCACCTGGCGGACAACCTTGAGCCTGCCCTCCACCGAGCCGTCATATTCGGCAAGGGACTGTTCAAGAAAAATCTCCATAAGGGGCCGAGCCTCTTCCAACAGCAAGGCAAATGGCTCCCTACCCTCCCTGGCCAAAAAGTCGTCAGGATCCATCCCCTCAGGCAAGGCCAAAAGGCGAGCAGGCAATTTTTCTCTCAGAAAAAACTCCAGACTGCGCATGGCCGCCCTCATGCCCGCTTGATCTCCGTCAAAAACCAACACCGCCTGAGGTGCCAGCCGGCTCAGCAGCCGGACATGGTGGAGGGTAAGTGCGGTGCCCAAAGGCGCGACCACCTGCTGTATTCCCTGGTTGTAGAGTGCTAGAAGATCAAAGTAGCCCTCCACCACCAAAGCCTCTTTATGTTGCCGACACGCCTCCCTGGCCGTGGCCAGACCGTAGAGGGTTCGTCCTTTGTGAAATATGGGCGTTTCAGGGCTGTTGAGATACTTGGGTGGGTTTTCTTCATCCAAAGCTCGGCCGCCAAAAGCAACGGTACGCCCACGCATGTCCTTGATGGGAAACATCAGTCGATGTCGGAATCGGTCGTAGCAGTCCCTCTCGGACTTCTTCACCAGTAACCCGGCCTGAACCGCTGTTTTCAGGTCCACTTTCCTGCTGAGGAGAAAACGTTTCAACCCATCCCAACTTTGTGGCGCATAGCCTAGCTGGAAATCCTGGATAACCTCCGGCCCCATGCCCCGACTCTGGAGATATGCCAACGCCATCTCCCCAGTACCCTTGTCAAGCAACACCTGGTTGAAATAAGCAGCAGCGAGTTCATTAACGTGACGTAAGCGCTCGGCCAGTTCACTCATCCTTTTTGCCCGCCCTGTCTCCTGCCGTTGCGGTAGAGGAATTGAGAAGCGATTGGCCAGTTCTTTTACCGCTTCAGCAAAAGAGAGGTTGCGCGAGCGCATGAGGAAATCGAAAACACTACCACTGGCCCCACAGCCAAAGCAGTGAAAAATCTGTTTCTCATCACTCACTGTAAATGAGGGCTCCTTTTCGCCATGAAAAGGACAGAGTCCCAAATAATTTTTCCCCCGCTTACGGAGGGAGATATAGGAGCCTACAACATCCACTATATTGGCTGCGGCTCGAACTTCTTCGATTATCTCGCGGTTGATCTGGCCCATTAATCGCCCTCCATGGCGATTAAAGTAATAGGTAAATCGTTGAAATCGTAATAGGCGTAGAAGTTGTTCGAATCGCGGCTGAAAGCCGCTCCCACAGTAGAATCTCTGTTTTCTGCTTTTTTTTTGAAATCCGAAATCCCAAATCTCAAGCACCAAATTACAAATAAATCTCAAATTCCAAAATCCAATAACCAAAACATGTTTAGAATTCTCTTTTATTAATATGATGCAAGGGTTTGGAATTTTGAATTTCGGTCATTGATATTTGTTTGTTATTTGTGATTTGTTATTTGTAATTTCCATCAACTTCCATTGCTCGATATCAAGAACGAGGACGAGTTAAATCCGCAATCCGAAATCCGAAATATACATGCTGTCTGCTGCTAGCTGCGCAGGGCGCGGAGCGGACTGCGCTCAGTCCTTGAGTTCTACAACCGTAACCCCGGTGCCTCCAGCACCCTGTTTCTCGGCGTGAAATCCTTTGACTATAGCATGCTCAGTGAGGAATTCCTGCACCGCCTGGCGAAGTCTCCCGGTGCCGTGTCCATGAACAACATGGATCTGGTTGTAACCATCCAGTATCGCCCGATCAATTGTTTTGTCCAGTAAGGGGATTGCCTCATCAACCCTAAGACCGACCAGATGCAGCCGTTGCTGGCAGGCTTCAGGCTCCTGGCGAAAAACTCTAATGGAGTTGGATCGATGCGCTCTAGCGCTCGCACTCTTTTCGTCTGGAAGGAGTTCCAGGGATTCCATGTCAACTTCCACACGCTTTGGACCCATTTGCACCTCTGCACGGCGCCCATGGTCCTTGATCTTGAGCAAGGTACCCCTGCCACCCACGGTTCGCAAACGCACCAGCTGCCCTTCCGCAGAGGGCATCACTCCTTTGTCCTCTCGCTCGCTTTGCGACTCCAGTGCAGAACTAAGCTCTTCCCTGATCTCCCTGACCTTCTTTCGGACTGCCATCGCCTTACGCATTCCGCCCTGTTGCAAGCTGGCTATTCCCGATTTCAGCTCTTTTTCAGCCTCAGTGAGCATGCCCTCGCTCTGCTGTCTCAGTTCACTGAGAATCTCTTCTCGAGATTGGACAAAGCCTTTACGTTCCCGGGCCAAACTCGCCTCGGCCAATTCCAACCGCTGTTGCTGGAGTATAAGTTTTTCTTCTTCATTCCTGGTTCTGTCCCAGGCTTCAGTCAGTTGCTTGATAAGGTCAATGGTCTGACCTTCGCCGGGATCCAGATGGTCTCTTGCCTCTTCGATAATCTTCGGTGGCATGCCAAGGTCGGCAGCGATCTCAAAGGCGTTGCTGGTGCCGGGACGACCATAACGCAACTGATAGGTAGGCCGGCTGTTCTCTTCATCAAAAGCCACCGACACATTCTCCACCCCCTGATGGAGCATGCCGTAAGCCTTAATCAGGTGGTAGTGCGTGGTAACAGCCACAAAAGCGCCGCGGCCACGGAATTGGTCCAGTACAGCCAGGGCCAGGGCAGCCCCCTCTGCTGGATCGGTTCCTGTGCCGATTTCGTCCAGCAGGACAAGAGATCGGTTGTCCACCTGCTTCAGCATGTGCACCAATCTTTGGACCTTAGCCGAGAATGTGCTCAGGTGAGCCCTCACGTCCTGTTCGTCACCTATTTCGGCAAATATGCCTGTGAGCACCGGCCATTCGCTGCCATCAGCAACCGGGACGTGCAGTCCGGCCTGGACCATGACTCCAAGAAGACCCAAAGTCTTGAGAGATACCGTCTTACCACCGGTGTTGGCACCGCTGATAATCAAGGTCTTCTGCTTTTCATCGAGATGCAGATCAATGGGCACAACTTCGATGTGATCAGATTTTCGAGTTTCTGTAAGTTCAGCCCCCGACACCATCTCAGCCAGTTCGACCGGTAGAGTAGACGTCTTCTGCGCCCGTTCCTGTAATGCTAGAATAGGATGGGAAGCCTGCTGCAGCCGCATCCTGAGGCCGTCATTCAACTTGGGTGCACGGGCAAGGAGGAGAGAACTCAATCGGACCTTGGCGTGCACGCAGTCAATAACCCCCAGCCAGCGCTCGTTATGAAGGAGCACCTCCGCTGCAGTTATCACCGCATCGGTTAATTCCCGGAGAATGCGAGCCTCTTCTTCCCTTTCTCGACTACGGCCTTGTCTCAGCCGGTTGTTGAGGGGGACAACAGACAGTGGTTCCACGAAACAGGTGGCACCACTGTGGGAAGTATCGTGAACTATGCCTTCCAGCGCCCCTTTGGCGTCGCTTCGAAGAGGGATTACCAACCTGTCGTTACGGACGGTGATGAGCTTCTCCCGGAGCGTTTTCTGTGAAGCCTGCCTCTCAAGAACTTCAGTGAGTTCCGCCTGGAGCCTTTTGCGCAGCTCACCAATTTCTTTTCTAACTCGCGAAAGCTCCGGACTTGCCCCATCTTTTATATGACCCCGCTGGGCAATGGCGCGGCTGATCTTCTTTTCCAACTCCGGAATTGGCTGCAGATTGTCCAACAATTCGGCCAGCCTGCTGTACCGTGGTTCGCAACTGCTCACCAACTGCTGGAGGGTGCGAGCCGCCTTTGCGGTCTCTGCTACCTCAAGAAGCTCGGCCGGCGACAAAACTTCCCCGGTGCTCCTGAGTCTATCGATAATCGGCTCCAGCTCATGGATACCACCAAGAGGGAGTGGATTGCCTATTTGCAGGTATTCCTTGAGTTCGGTTACCTGATCAAGCCAAACTTGGATTTGCTCTCGGTCCGCGCTCGGACGGACCTGTGTCGTTGCTTGCCGTCCCGGGTCAGTGAAGGCGAGTGAGTACAGAAAGCTCTGAACATGCGGAAATTCAAGGACACGAAGAGACTGGTGATCCATATCACTCCATGTCGGGGAGAGACCGAAGGCCGGGTTCTCTCACCTTTGAAGGAAAAGCGAAGTGAGAAATGGTTCTTGTTGAGAAACCGGAGTCAGCTCGAAAGTTTTTCCTTGACCATTGCATTTATCGCCCCGCCCTCTGCCTTGCCCGCCAGCTTGGCCATGGCTGCCTTCATTACTTTACCCATGTCCTTCATGCTGACAGCACCTACCTCGGCGATAATCTCGTCAAGTGTGTTTGATATTTCTTCTTCGGAGACCTGCTCCGGCATATAACCTTGCAATATCTGAAGTTCGCTCTCTTCCCTTTGGGCTAAATCCTCCCTGCCGGCTTGGCGATATTGCTCTATGGATTCTCGCCTCTGTTTGATCTGGGTGGTGATAACCGA
Source organism: Syntrophobacterales bacterium (assembly GCA_030613915.1). Taxonomy (GTDB): domain Bacteria; phylum Desulfobacterota; class Syntrophobacteria; order BM002; family BM002; genus BM002. The sequence goes on along the minus strand of JAUWKY010000021.1, from coordinate 1,990 downwards.
GATCACCTCTTGATCCTCAAGGAGGCTGCGAGCCTCTTTTTCCCGGTTCTTGATGGCAGTAAGCACAAGGCGCAGGGTGGCCATTTTGACCTCATCCCTCGCCCGCATGGCATCCTTTAAAGCTGCACTAATTTGCTCCTGGAGACTCATTGTCTTTGTCCCAACTTGCGCATCCGCTTCAGCGCCCGCCTCTTAGCAGCCAGTGCTTTCCTTTTCTTCCTAACACTGGGTTTCTCGTAATGTTTTCTCTTGCGGACCTCGGAAAGGATGCCCTCCTTTTGACATTCTTTTTTAAAACGTCTGAGAGCAGCTTCAAACGATTCTCTCGATTTGACCACTACATTCGGCATTCCCCCACCCTCCCTTCACCTGGGTATGAGTGGGCGTCCTGTCGGCTGGAACCCTTCTGCAGACAGACTAAAATGGCATCAAGCCATCCCCCCCTTCAAAAAGTCTAGCCATCTATGGCTGTGAAACTGAGCACTTAAACCTACAATTTTAGCTTTTCTTAATAAATTGTCAACGTAAAAGTCAGAATAACGCATAGCGCATGGCGCAAAGCGTTACACCTGCCGTAGTCAACCTATTACCACTCACGCCAGGCGCTATGCTCTTTGCGCTTTGCCTTTTGCCAAGGCGATGGCTTCGCCCAAATCCACGCTCCCGGCATACAAAGCCCGGCCGGCAATCACCCCCACCACCCCGTCTCGTTCAAGCGGCAGCAGTGCCCTGATGTGCTCGAGGCTGCCCACACCTCCTGAGGCAATCACAGGAGTACTCACTGACCGGGCCAACTGTCGGGTTGCTTCGACGTTTGGACCGGTCTGCATGCCGTCCCTCGAGATATCAGTGTAGACGATAGCTGCCAGGGCCAGGTTGTCAAATCTGGCCGCAAGCTCCCCTGAACCCATCTCAGTGGTTTTGCTCCAGCCCTCAACGGCAACTCGACCCTTGCGGCTGTCTATCCCGAGGACCACCTTCCCTGGAAATCTCTCACACGCCTGCACCAACAATTCCGGATTACTGTGGGCGGCAGTTCCAATCACCACGCGCTCAACCCCAAGTTCCAAATAGGCAGATAGAGTTTCGACCGTGCGCACCCCTCCGCCTAATTGAACTGGAACGTCTACCGATTGCACGACGGCGGCGATGGCCTCACGGTTCTTGGGTTCTTTGGCGAATGCACCGTCCAAGTCTACCACGTGCAGCAATTGAGCCCCTTCAGCCTCCCACCGTTGGGCTGTAGCTACAGGGTCCTCGGAATAAATGGTGGCGGTTGACATTTCTCCCCGCTCCAACCGCACACATTTCCCTTCTTTCAAATCAATGGCTGGAATGATCAACATGTCGCCGACTCACTTCGCTCGTCGTTCCATTGTTCTCAGAAACCGCTAATTACTTCTTACTACCCTCGCTTCTAGCCATTTCTTCCATTTCCTTAAGAAGCTGCTTTAACTCAACTGGGGGCTTGAGTACTTTGCCATCCTTGTCAGTACAGACATGCACGGTGTATCCTTCAGCCAGGACCGCCCCGTTGTCTTTGTGCAGGAGCACATAGTCGAAACGCAGTCTTGCTTTTCCGGCAAAGGAAAAGGTGGTTTCGATACGAATGATATCGTCATAGCGGGCAGGATTGTGGTAACGACAATAGGCCTCATAGACAGGAAGGAAACAACCCTGCTCTTCCAATCGTCGATACGTACTTCCCACCCTCCGGAAAAGCTCTGTGCGACCGATCTCAAACCATCTCAAATAATTGGCGTAATAGGCTACTCCCATGGAGTCCGTGTCGCCGTAAAGAACCCGCTGCTCTGCACGAAACGGTTCAGTCATTTCGTTCATTCGTTAATTTGTCGATTGGTCGAATCGTAAATGGTAAACGGTGAACGGTGAACGGTGAACAGTAAGAGATGTTATATGTTATACGTTATATGTTACAGGTTGCTTTCTGACCTCTGACCTCTGATCTCCTACCTCTGTTTTCTGCGTT
>JAUWKY010000340.1 GCA_030613915.1 Syntrophobacterales bacterium | reverse complement strand
GCCCACGGCCTTGCTTCTATTGGCTGAACAGGGCTAGTGGACAGACCCCTCCCCACTATAATAGTAATAACAGTAGTAGCTCCGGGAGGCTGTCTGTTTGGAAAAGAAGGCCATGAAGTACTCTCGACTCCTTGCCCTTGGGATAAATGATCCTATACCATAAATAATAGCCCTCATTGTGTCAAGAATAAAAGGTGTGTATGCTAGCGAAAACTGGTCGATTTCTGGTTAGACATACTACCGAGGCCGACTGTGAAAAAGCACCAACTCAAAGAACTGGGAAAACTCATCGAGTATATTCTCTTTCATCGACCCGACGAATTCGGTCTTTTTTTGGACGACGATGACTCGCTCCCCATCAAAGAACTCATGTGGGCCCTTCATGAGGAAACTGGATGGAAGCATATCCGTCTTGGCCATCTAAAGGAATTAGCTTATTCCGGCCTTGAGCTTGCCTTTACCCTCGAAGAGAAACAGATACGGCCCAAACGTGAGATCACCGCGACAACTTCAGATACCCTCCCACCACGACTGCTCTTCTTTGCGGCAAGACGCAAGGCTTACCCAGCGATCCTGAAACACGGACTCAGGCCCGGAAGTCGTCCTTACGTGCCATTGGCAACCACAGAAGAAATGGCTTTGCGTATAGGTAAACGGCGTGACCTCAAGCCAATTCTTTTGACCGTGCAAACGGCTCAGGCCCACGATAGTGGCCACCCGTTCTTCACATGCGGTGACTTGCTCTATCTGGTGAAGACTCTGCCTGCCCTCTTCCTCAGTGGGCCACCTCTGCGGGAGCCCCCACCATCCCGCAAAATCCCCAAGAAAGAACCTCCCAAACCGCTGAAACCTGAGGTCCCCGAGATGCCTGGCTCTTTTTTGCTGGATCCCGAAAGGGACCCTGACCCAATGAGAAGGCAGCGGAGAAAACGGGAGAAAGAGCAAAAACGCCAGAGAACCAAAGAAAGACGTGATAAGAAGCGACGTCGGCGTTAGTCCAGCTGGCAGCAGGCAGCCAGCAGGAGGCAGCGGGCAGATTCGAACCGACACGGAGAAGCGGGGACACGGAGACGCGGGGATATTCAGCAGGCAGATTGCAGCTAGCAGCAGGCAGTGTCGTTATCCGTTATTAGTTATTCGTTATTCGAGAGATCTGTCGCTATGAGCTGCCTTGACGACCTTAACGACTTCTACGACTTCTACGGCTTTTACGATTTCTACGGTTTCAACGACTTCAACGATTTCAACGACTAACCGATGAGTGACGAATGACAAATGACAAAATGACCTCTGAGACCGAGACCAGAACTCCCGTTGATCTGCTCATCCACAACGCCATGGTGCTGACCCTCAATGATTCAGATGACATATTCCATCCAGGGGTAGTGGCCGTCAGTGGTGACGAAATTATCTGGGTTGGGCCTGAGGATTCATGGCCGGCGCGATTCGAGCCCCGTGAGCAGCTGGATATGGCGGGGGGCTTGCTTATGCCTGGTCTCATCAATGCTCACACGCATGCGGCAATGACATGTTTTCGAGGCCTCGCCGATGACCTGCCTCTTTCTGTCTGGCTTAACGAACATATCTTCCCTGCCGAAAAAAAGATTAGCGGCGAATTAGTTTACCAGGGGACTCTGCTGGCATGTGCTGAAATGATCCTTGGCGGGACCACCACGTTTTGCGACATGTACTTGTTTGAAGACCAGGTGGCCAGGGCTGCTCATGAAACCGGCATGCGAGCTCTGGTGGGCGAAGTTCTTTATGACTTCCCTTCTCCCAATTATGGTTCTCCGGAGCAGGGTCTTGCCTTTACAAAGGATCTTATTCGCGCCTGGGAAAACGATCCCTTGGTCTCCGTGGCTGTGGAGCCCCATGCGGTTTATACGTGCTCTCCTGACCTGTTGCAGGCCTGTAATGAAGTGGCGGAAGAATACCAGGTCCCCATGATCATCCACCTCTCAGAATCAGAGGATGAGGTGGCTCAGGTTAAAGAGCGCTACAGCGCTTCGCCGGTGATGCACTTGGAAAAACTAGGACTTCTGACACCTCATTTGATCGCCGATCACTGTGTCGTGCTTGATGATGAGGAGATGGACCTACTCGCTGAGCGTGGTGTGCGCGTGGTGCACAATCCTGAGAGCAACATGAAGCTGGCTTCCGGTGTGGCTCCTGCGGTTGAACTACTCGCCCGCGGTGTAACGATGGGGCTGGGAACTGATGGCTGTGCCAGCAACAACAATTTGGACATGTTTGGGGAAATGGACACGGCAGCCAAGCTGCACAAGGTTTACAGGCTCGAGCCTACCGTAAGGGGGCCAAGGACCGGAGTCCAGCTAGCCGTCAGGGGCGGCTCTAAGGTATTGGGATTGGAAAACCAGGTGGGTTGCCTGGAACCCGGCAAGAAGGCTGACATCATTGGCTTGGATCTGAATAGACCGCATTTGACTCCACTTTATAATATTTATTCTCATCTCGTTTATGCGGCTTCCGCCGCTGACGTCACCCTGAATATCATCAATGGGCGGGTGGTGATGCGAAATCGGGAACTACTCACCCTGGACGTGGAGCGGGTGATGGCCGATGTTCGGGCCATAGCCAAGAAGATAAAGCCGTAAGCGCAGAGCGTTTAAGCTATACACAAGGACGCGGTGATATTAGATAATGACAACTGGTCCAAATCCTAGAATCGCGGCAGACTTACTTGTCTCCGGTGACTTTGTTCTAACTTTTAATGAAGGCAAGGAGATCCTGGAAAAGGGTGCAGTGGCGATTAGCGGTGATCGTATCGTTGCAGTGGGCGAAACTTCGCGCCTGGCCGAAGA
>JAUWKY010000147.1 GCA_030613915.1 Syntrophobacterales bacterium | reverse complement strand
CAAGGGAGGATGTAGCCCATGATATTCAATAGACCTAAGTCAGCCGTCTCTAACCAAAGCGGTTTCACCCTCATTGAGCTTATGATGGTAATTGCCATTCTTGGCGTGATTAGCGCCATCTCTTTGCAGCAACTTAAGAATAACCGCGAGAAAACCTTCGATCGTCAAGCGCAAGCCATGATAAGAAACCTTCTTACTTACGCCGCCATTGATACACCTCAGGGTGGCGACACTGCAGGTGTGAGTGGCAACCTGGCGGGCGTCGGCTATCCTGAAGTAGAGATTCCTGCTAACGTCACCTGGAACATCGTAAACGACGGCGATGACAGATGGCGGTTCTGGTTTGCTCACCCTGGGGGCGGCACGGGCTATTATTTCTGGGTTCCTGGCGATGCATATTCTGGCAGTCTTGATGACGATCTAGCTGCTCCTCCCAACCGTTCTGATAAGATCGTAGCGAACGTTGCATACCGTGCGAGCGCGGGACTGTGATATGTTCTCGTCGGTAGAGTAATGTGCATCAATTGCCATCCGCCTATGTTCTGAAAATCGCAATGGACCAAAAAAAATTGCCTTTCTGTAAGCCGAGACCTTTTTTGCTTATTCCCTTCCATTAAGCCTAAATCTTGGCCCCGCATCCGATCTCACTGCGTATTTCTTGATAACGTGCCTGCATGACTTGCATAATTTTTGCATCTACGATATATACAACCCATTCTTGCCTTAACTGAATAGTCCATAGCCTAGGGGAACGGCATGAAAGAGAAAAAAACCATTGGTCTCGTTGTAGTTCTTTTACTGTTGGTGGGCGTCTATATTTACTATAGCCAGAGAATTGAAAAAGCGGCCAAGCCGACGGGAGCGGCGGTGGACGTTGCTCGGATCGATCCTGACTTTGAGCTGAAATCCAAAGTCCGCAAGGCTATCAGGAAATTTATGCAGGATAATGGAGCCGCGCCCCGCAGCTTCGATAAATTGCAGGGAAAATACCTGGATGCAAAAACCTACAAGCAGGCCCTTAAGAGAAATGTACAATACACCTACGCGGGCAATAAGTCTTACAGATTCAGCCTGCCGTCTAAGCGCGGTCCAATAAAGGTTGCCACGGGGCCGGGAACTCAACCACAACCGGGAGCTACCACTTCAGGTTCTGCATCCGGCGCTCCTTCCAGCAAGCTCGCCACCACCGAAACCGGTTGGAAATATGATCCCACTGGCAAGCCGGATCCGTTCAAATCTTTTATCCTGGCGACCGCGATCCAGGAGGAAACAGCTCCCAAGGTAGTCCGTCGTCAGCTTACGCCTTTGCAAAAAATGCCCCTGAGTGAGATCGAGGCTGGCCTCAAAGCAATCATTTGGGGTCAGCTTGGCAGCAAAGCATTGGTGGAAGATGCAACTGGTAAGGGTTACGTGGTCCAAGAGGGCACCTATGTGGGTCAACATGACGGCATCGTCAAAAAGATATATCAAGATAGAATAATAGTTGAGGAGTACAGACGAGACCCTGGAAAAGGTCGTCTGGAACCAAACGAAGTAGTCCTCAAATTGAAAAAAGTTGAATCTGAACAATAGCTCGGCCAAGGCAAAAGTTTAGGATTAACAAGCAGAGCAGCTCTCCCTATCTGCCGCGCCAAGAAGCATATTCCAAACCCCACCAACTGTGAACCCATGCAAACATACATGGTGCTTGCGCCCACCGTTGCACCTTTGCTGGAGTATGACCCTGATGGAACTCTATTTTCCGTTACTACACGACCCTGCAAAGAGTTGGAAATGTTTTTCGAAGGTCAGATGAAAAAACTCTCATATTTTCAAACATAGAACCCATTTGCTAAGATAAAGAGGTAAATTGTCTGGCTTGAAATTTGAGCTTCAAGATGTTAAAGGCAGATTGCGTTGACGGAGCGTGCATGACAACTCCCGAATTGGATGGTGAAGAAAGAGCAAGGGTCGAAGAGATAACGGCCATGCTGCCTCATTTCGAAAAGTCTAGAGGAAACCTCATTCCCATTCTCCAGTCTATCCAAGAGAAGCATGCCTACCTGTCCGGGGCTGCCATGGAGATGGTTGCAGAGCACCTGTCCATCTCTCCCAGCGAGGTTTATGGGGTTGCCACTTTTTACAACCAGTTTCGCTTTCACCCGCCCGGCAAGCACCAGTTCAAAGTTTGCCTGGGTACCGCTTGCCACGTGGCCGGCGGGGACATCATTCTGGAGAATTTTGTACGTAAGTTGGGGATAAAGGACGGGGAAACCACCCCTGATCGTGAGTACAGCATCGAAAGGGTAGCCTGCGTGGGATGCTGTGCCTTGGCCCCCGTTGCTGTAATTGACGATACCGTCGAAGGCCACATCCAGCCAAGTAGAGTCGAGGGCATTTTCGTGCAATTTCAGGTTGAAAGAGAACGCCAGGAACGGGAAAAAGCGGAAAGGGAATCCGGTGAGTAGGGTCGATATTAAAAAACGTTTTGCACCCATCCTACGGGAAGCGACACGGCGGACTGAGGAGAAAAAAACTGACGGTATTCCCACAATTTATATCGTCATGTCCACCTGTGGCCTGGCCTCAGGGGCGGCCGAGACCAAACAGGCCTTCGAAGAAGCTCTCTCCCATAAGTCTATTGAGGCCCGGATCGTTCCCGTTGGCTGTCTTGGCCATTGCTATGCTGAACCTCTGGTGGTGATCGACCATCCCACCTCCGGGCTTCCCCCCATCTGTTATCACCAGGTTAGCGCTGCCAGAGCGCAGGTCCTGGTAAAATCTTACCTAGAGAAGGGTGATCCTGTTTTCAAATACGTCCTTGGCGCCACCGAGGAAAACGACTTGATCCCCGCGGTGATGGACTTTCCGCGCTTCAATCTGGAACAACGACTGGTAATGGAACAGTGCGGTCGTATCGATCCTAATGATATCTATCAATCCGTTGCCGAGGGAGGGTATGGAGGGTTGGTTAAGGCTCTGGGTTCTGCTCCCGAAGAAGTGATTGCTGAAATTGAAACCTCGGGACTGAGGGGCAGAGGCGGTGCCGGCTTTCCCGCCGGTCGTAAGTGGAGACTGGCAAGAGGTGCCGGCCCGGGTGAAAAAATTGTCATCTGCAACGCAGACGAAGGGGACCCCGGCGCCTACATGGATCGCACCATTCTTGAAAGTAACCCTCACCAGCTGCTGGAAGGTCTGGCGATCTGTGCTTACGCCATAGGGGCAAACCAGGCCCATGTTTACGTCAGGGCGGAATATCCCCTTGCCGTAAAGACAATTCAACAAGCTATCAAGAGCGGTGAACAACTTTCTCTGCTTGGATCCTCCATCTTGGGTACATCGTTCAATCTTGAGGTCATAGTCTTCCAGGGCTCCGGGGCTTTTGTTTGCGGTGAGGAAACCGCGCTTATCCACTCCATCGAAGGGAAGCGTGGCATGCCTCAGCACCGTCCGCCGTATCCGGTGGAAAAAGGTCTTTGGGAAAGACCCACCGTAGTAAATAACGTTAAGACCCTCTCTTGCGTGCCCTCCATTATTAATAGGGGAGCAGAATGGTTTCGCAGCATTGGTACCGAGAAAAGTCCCGGCACCGCCATTTTCTCTGTGGTCGGCAACGTCATTCACCCAGGGTTGGTTGAAATTGCCATGGGAACGAGCCTCCGAACGCTCATCTTTGACGTCTGCGGTGGAATTCCCAAGAAAAAAAGCTTCAAAGCCGTGCAAATCGGCGGGCCTTCCGGAGGCTGTTTGCCAGAAAGTTTTCTCGACACCCCCATCGATTTCGATTCGCTGACCGAGGCAGGAGCGATGATGGGGTCCGGCGGCATGGTGGTGATGGACGAAAACAGCTGCATGGTTGATGTCTCCCGGTATTTCCTCGACTTCACCCAAAAGGAATCATGTGGCAAATGTACTTTTTGCAGAATAGGGACCCGCCATCTTCTTAATATATTGGACCGCATCACCAAAGGCGAAGGGAGGGAGGAAGACCTGGGGCTTCTGGAAACGCTGAGCAAGGATATTAAAAGCGGTTCGCTTTGTGGCCTGGGGAAAACCGCACCCAATCCGGTGCTCACTTCCCTCAAGTATTTCCTGGACGAATACGAGGCCCACGTTAGAGAAAAGCGGTGTCCGGCCCTGAAGTGTCGCGCCCTCACCGCCTTTTACATCGACCTGGAAAAGTGCGCCCGGGGATGTGACGTCTGTGTGGGCTGCTGCCCGGTGGAGGCCATTTTCACAACCACGGGAAGAAAGAAGGCGATCGACCAAGAGTTATGTGTCAAATGCGGGGAATGTATGGTGGTCTGTCCTCCGGAATACGACGCGCTGGAAAAGGTTTCGCCGCCTGAACTAGCCCCCATTATCGAGCGATCTCCTGAGAAGAAATAGGCAAGCGACTGATCAAAGGTCACCTCCATCGCCACTGAACGAGTGTGCCGAATCACGTTAAAGCAAAAGTAACTATGGTCAATCTGATAGTCGACGACAAAAAAATCAAGGTGGAAGAGGGAAAATCCGTTCTCCAGGCGTGTCTCGAGAACTCCATCTTTATTCCCAATATGTGTTTTATCAAGACACGGGAGCATCCCCACGCCTCCTGCAGGTTGTGCTTTGTGGAGATCGACGGTCTTGACCGCCCGGTGACCTCGTGTACGGAAAAAGTTCGCCAGGGTTTGGTGGTAAGAACAGCCACCCCGTCGGTGAGACGCCTTCAACGTATGGCCTTCAAGCTTCTCATGTCTGCGCACCATTGCCAGCCCAAGGTCTGTCCAGCCAAAGATGGTTGCCAGCTGATCCGCACCGCCAAGCACCTCGAGGTCGGTTTGAATCCGCGGCCCTTGGAGCGCCTAGAGCGGGATGTGGAGGAGGAAGTAGACCTCATTTTCTTCACCTATTATCCTTTCCGCTGTGTGCTTTGCGGCAAGTGCGTTTACGTTTGTCGGCAAAGAAATGGCCACAATCCTCTGACTTTTGCCAACCGAGGTTTTGACACGGTAATCGGTTTTTTTGCTAGTGGAGATCCGGCCGATGTCCCCTGTCACCATTGCGGTGCCTGCGCCAACGTTTGCCCCACCGGTGCCCTGGTGCTCAAACCTGAGTACACCAACGCGGCCACAACCAACCGCTAATCATCATGACAACTACCGGGCTAGAAAAGCGGTTGATACATGCCCATTCTTTGCGTTACCCGTTGCAGATAGTCGCTGGTTTCTCGAGGTGTCCGCTGTCGGAGCACCTGGTAGAGCTGCCCTGGAGCCATACTTTGGGTGGGATAGCGACGGATGATCTTTCGCTGAATGGAGGTGGGGCCCCAGTTATAACCACATACTGACAAATAGAGATTTTTCACCGGGTTGGTTTCTGCGACAAAATGTTTATAGATCAGCAAATTGAGGTAGGCTGCTCCCAATTCGATATTATTTGCGGGTTGATAGAGGTAGTTGGCGGGAAGGACGCGATCACTTCCATAGACATACTGATAGGCCTCCCTGCCCCCATAGATGGGCACCAGTTGCATGAGTCCATAGGCTGGAACGTGGGAGCGGGCCATGGGATCAAAATAGGACTCCGTGTGAATTACCGCCATGACGAGCTCAGGACGCAAACGAAATCTTTGTGCCTGCCGTTTCACTTCCGGGATGTAAGGTCGCGCCCGTACCATGGTGTGGTTGGGGATCATCTTGATGGGAACCGAAAGCTTGTAGCGCGACACACCGTCCTTGCCCACAACGGGCTGCGGTTCCCGTTGCAGCCGGGGGAAGACTTCACGATTGAGATAGCGGTCCAGTGTCTGTTTTGTAACCGGCTTGCCTCGGCTATCGGCGATTTGACCGGCTAGAATATCACGCCCCGACGGATTGTTAGAGGAGAGGACTTTTGCCAGTTGCCTCTTAATTCGCTCTTTGCTCAATTCGGATATTCGGCTTTCGCTGGTTTTGACCATGGTAGCCAATACCATATCCCCTTTTTCGAAGTTCACATAGGAACGGGTGGAATACTGGTCACTGTAATCTACCCACTCTTTTTTCGTGGTGGTAAGGCTATCCAACCAAATGCGGTTGATCTCAGCCACCATCCGCTCCCAGGCTCTCTGCTGTTCCCGGAGCATTTGATTCCACTCCTGCTCGGTCTCAATAAACAGGTCCTCCCCTTCCTTAGTAAGGTCCTCCCATTGCTGCTGTTGGAGTTTCTGTTCATCTGTGTATGTATCTTTTTGACCGAGGGCCACGGTGACCGTAAAGAGCAAAACGGTAGCCAGGCATGTTACCATTACCCTTCGCATAACCCACCTCCTACATATACCGTCTCAAATCTTAGGCATTATCTCTTTTCACAGCAATCGAGTCAACCGCAGCCACA
>JAUWKY010000289.1 GCA_030613915.1 Syntrophobacterales bacterium | reverse complement strand
TTACGCATATATATTCCTGCTGAAATTTCTGCCTGCAAACCTCACGATCGAAGCAAGCGCCGGGCTTCCTCATTGATGGAAGTGAAACTAATTCCAGTCCCGAAGAGGCCATCCCTGAGTTCCTGAGAATGCAACACCTCCCCCTTGGCTGAGATTATCTGGTCTTCCACTGCTATTTCCAATTCCAGTTGCAGCCCTTTATCCAGTTGGCGGTGTGTTTCTATCTTCGCTCCGCCCTCACTCACGTCGAGTGTTCGGCCAATCGAGATTATGTATTCTTGTTGTTCACCCTTCCTGGGCACATAGGAAGCCAGGAGAAGAGAACGAATGCGGGGGCTTGCGCGTTTCTCCATCACACTTTCCAGGAAAGCCTCTGTTTGCTGCATTTCAGATTCGATGGCTTGTAACTTCCTAACGTGCTCGTCCCACAGCTCTGTTGGGTTCAGTTTTGAGGACTCCATACGCGCTCCTTCCATGTTCAGCTGCAGCCGGTGGTTACTGGACTAAGTCTGCAACAAAACATGGGCGGTTGTCAAAGAAAACAGGGAGTAGGTTGCAGATTTTAGATTGCAGGTTGTAGATTTGGGATGTGGGAAAGCACGGAGCATGGGGCAGAGGGCATGGAGCATAGGGTAGATTGTAGATTTCGAATTTCGGATTGCGGATTTGGAATTAAGGAATTGAAGAATTTGAGAAGGCATGGAGCATGGAGCAGAGGGAAAGAAGTCGGAGGTCGGAGGTCAGAGATCAGAAAACAGGATAGGTTAATTAGAAAATCAGTCAAACAGATTAATTGTTTACCGCTTACTTTTGCACGACATGGGGTTTAAGCCTCTACTCTTGACTAAGTTGCACTCTCCTACTAGTCTGGCTTAATGGCAAGACCACTCAGTATAGAATACCCTGGAGGATTACAAGCGGTTACAGAAAAGCAAAGGCAGGTAGGAGCCGCTAATGGAGGCGAGCAAGCTGTCTTGCTGATACAAGATGGGGTCCTAGCCCGGATATTTCATGAATTACTTGCTGCAACCACGGATATGGTCATCCTTCCTGGCGTCCTCGGGTGTCGGCCCCTGCGACGTACCGTGCAGGTACGCCTCGGAACCAACTCCCTGCGGTTGCCCGGTGGCACGCCCATCTTCGTGGTCTCGCGACAGCAATTCATGAAATATCCGGGCTAGGTGAAAGCCAAATCTTAGGGGGGATCAATGCTCTATCTTGCTCACTTCTCATTTGATGGAGAATACAAAGGAGAACCAACGCACGGCTGGTTTACCTGTATGGTCGAAGCGGATGATATTGAAGCCTCGGTCGATGAATTTTATCACCTCATAAACAAACTCCAAAAAGATGAAGATATCTTCCAGTTTGTTACGAAAGTCTATCTGGAAGACATAATCCAAATCAGGCAAGTTCCGGAGGAAGGCTTTCTGGGCCACTACAGTAGTTCCCCCGGTGAAGCACCTCCCAGCATAGCCACCACCTGTTGGGGAGACACTGATAGCTACTGCGAATCATTTAGTCCCATCTCCTCTGATAATGAGGAATCACAAGAAATCGAGCCTTTCATAGTGTTTCGAAATGACAGAGATCACTCGGATTGAGATGCAAAGTGAGAGATGTTAGCCTCTCACCGTGAAAGTATTACAGAGGACGGTTGTGTTTGCTTGCGAATTATATCAAGTCGCTTCACCTCGATATAGTGGCGGACCAGAGGAAGAGATAGGGCTTCCGCAGGCACTTCTACGGTTTCGTTGGGTCCGATGGCTAGCGGTTCGTCTTGTACGTGCTCCAAAATGATCTTCGTCCGAGAAATATTTCTGAGCATCGGCATTTTCATTCCCTCAGCGAATTGTTGTAGTCAGGGCCATATGTAGCAGAGAGTTCTTAACTCGAGTGCGGCCGGCGCAATAATAGCAGCAGCCTGTGGAGAAAACCACATTTATTCACCTACCTCATAACTTTTCACAACCGCGTTAAACCTTGACCATGGAATTTTCTGTGCCGAAGTTGTTTGGCGCGTAGCCATCTGCAGTATGGTCGTTTTCCCATCGGTGGTCGTCCAGTAAATACTTGAATCGATATGTTTGACCTGCGGTTAGGGAGATGGTGGTACTGAACCTGCCGTCCTTCCTGAGTTTCATGGCATTGGCTGTGCTACTCCACTCATTGAAGTCGCCGCACAGCGATGCCCTGGCAGCGTTAACCTCTACCGGCAGGTTGAAGGTAACGCGGCACAATCGCCCTGTCTTTGAATAGTTTTTCTTTAGCATGGCCTTGCCTCCTATTTGGCTTAAAACATTTCGTCAGAGCACGTTGGGGGTGGAGGATTATAAGAGCGAAGAGCTGGAGTGTCAAGATGAAGAGCTGAGGTCAAAGTCTGACTTCCACCTTGTCCTTCAAATAATTCTTCACATCCCCTATGGAAACCTCTCTGCGGTGGAATATGCCAGCGGCCAGGGCTGATTCGGCTTCGGTCCCGGTGAAGACTTGGTAGAAATGCTCGGCATTGCCGGCACCACTAGAGGCGATGACCGGAATGGAAACACCGTCGCTCACCGCGTTGACCAGCTCCAGATCAAATCCCAGCTTGGTCCCGTCCCTGTCGATACAATTCAGCAGGATTTCTCCTGCACCCAACTGTTCGCAGACCTGAGCCAGGGTGACCGCGTCCAGGTCCCTGCCTTCTCGGCCACCCTTGATGGTGCACTGGTACCAGCAGTACTGCTCGCCGTTGGGGCCCGGGATGGCCGTCTCGATCACTTGGTGCCTGACCGCATCCGCTGACTGTACATACACCCTTTTTGGATCAATGGAGATGACCACCGCCTGGTTGCCGTAAACCCGGGATATCTCTTCGATGGAACTCCGGCCGGTTTTTCGCCCGGTTTTCAAATACTCCTCGACTATCAGGACCGCATCGCTACCAATGGAAACCTTGTCAGCCCCGGACCTGAAGTATTCAGAGGCGACCTCCAGAGCCCTGTATTCCCGCCCTTTCTTGTCTATATAATCTCTGATTCCGCCACCGATGGTCAGCGGCACAAAAACATTCTCGGAAGTCTGCCGCAGTACCTCGAGCATTGGCATATCTTCCAGGGGAAAATCCCTGAAACCGGTAATATTGAGGAAGGTGATCTCGTCAGCTCCCTCCTGGTAGTAGCGTCTTGCCAGTTCTACTGGTTTGCCGAGATTCCTGACAGCCCCTTTCTCCCTGACGTCGTACTGGTCCCCCTTGGTGACCACCAGATCCCCCTGGTCGGTTGCACGGACGTCCAGACAGGCGATAATGCGTTTCGCGAGCCTGGTGGACTTGGAATCTCTGACAGGCCTGGCTTGTTCAACGCTGGTGTCGAGAAAGTTCTTCAGAATTTGGAGCCCGGCGCTGCCACTCTTTTCCGGGTGGAACTGGGTGGCGATGATGTTACCTATCTGAATGGAGCTAACGAATTCCCTCTCGTAGTCGGTTGTGGTCAGGACAGCCCCGTCATCCGTGGGAATCACATGGTATGAATGGACAAAGTAGAACTTTTCATCTCCACGAACCCCGGTG
>JAUWKY010000215.1 GCA_030613915.1 Syntrophobacterales bacterium | reverse complement strand
CTGCTGTCCGCTGCCTGCTCAATATTCCGCGTCTCCGCGTCACTTTGTTTCTCTCGTCATAACTTCATAGAATGATGAACCCTCTAGAACATAATCATCGCCACACTAAGCAAGAATATCCCCAGAACTACCGAATACAGGTAATGTTGTACTCTGCCTGTCTGCAAATGCCTGAGAGCCGCACCCCAGCGCTTGAAGATCTCGGCCAGACCGTTAACCGCGCCATCTACTATTTTCAGGTCCTCCCAACCTATTAGAAAAGCGAATTTGGTAGTGACCCTGGAAGAAAGATTTACCGCACCGTCAATGGTGTTCAGGTCGAAACGCCCGCTCAAGGCTACTAGTTTCAGGATGGGACGCACAAAGAGTGTTTGATATACTTCATCCACATAGTATTTCTCAAAGAGCAGCCGGTGCAGACTGGCGAAACGGGCCGCCACCTGGCCTGGTAGCTCGGGCCGTTTCACATAGAAAAGCCACCCTAGATAGATACCGCTGGTCGCCACCCCAGTGGATATCAGCATCAGAAGCAGTTCCAGCCAATAAGCATGTGCTTGGTGGCCCGAGGTTACATGGCTACTGAGCACAGGGCCCAGGAAGTCGTGAAGTAGATTGGGCAAGTGGGTTATTGCCGGTAGGCCGATGACACCCCCCACCGCTGAGAGCACGGCCAGAACCATGAGAGGCAGCGTCATTACTGCCGGGGATTCGTGCAGGTGTTTCTCCTTTTCTGAACCTCCCCGGAAACTACCCATGAAGGTCAGGGCAATCAATCTGGTCATGTAGAAGGCGGTGAGCCCTGCAGTCAGCAGACCCAGGGCCCAGAGTGCTTTTCCCAAGCCTGCCACGGGAAGGTGACTGTTAAAAGTGGCCCACAGAATTTCGTCCTTACTCATAAACCCGGAAAACGGGGGTATGCCGGATATGGCCAGGTACGCCACCATAAAGGTTAAGTAGGTGTGCGGCATATATTTCTTCAGGCCACCCATCTCCTGCATCTCATTGGAGTGGACAGCATGGATGACGCTGCCGGCTCCCAGAAAGAGCAAGGCCTTGAAAAAGGCGTGGGTAACCAGGTGAAAGATCCCGGTGCTGAAGGCCGCCACCCCCACGGCCAAGAACATGTAGCCCAACTGACTGATGGTGGAATAAGCAAGAACGCGCTTGATGTCATTCTGAGTCAAAGCAATGGTGGCCGCATAAAAAGCGGTCACCCCTCCCACCACTGCCACCACCGCCATGGCAGCCGGAGCGATCACATAAAGGAAATTAAGCCGGACAATCATGTAAACTCCGGCCGTCACCATTGTTGCTGCGTGAATGAAGGCGCTAACCGGTGTGGGGCCAGCCATAGCATCGGGTAGCCAGACGTAGAGCGGAATTTGCGCCGACTTCCCGGTGGCACCAACAAGGAACAACAGGGCCACCCAGGTGGCCACCCCGACTCCCAGAATGGGGCTGGCCGTGCCAAGTAGGGGTATGGCTTCCCTCAACTGCTGGAAACCCAAGCCGGTCATGGTGCCGTTGCTGCCCTCAAACAAAGTCCAGAACAGCAGCATCAACCCCACAAAGAAGCCAAAATCTCCCACCCGGTTGACGATAAAAGCCTTCATGCCCGCCTGTGCTTTTTCCAGGTCAGTAAACCAAAAGCCAATGAGCAGGTAGGAGCAGAGGCCCACACCTTCCCAGCCAACGAACATAAGCAGCAGGTTGTCTGCCATGATCAGTAGTAGCATGGAGAAGGTAAACAGGTTCAAATAGGCAAAATAGCGACTCTGGCTCTCATCCCCTGCCATATAGCCGACAGAGTAGAGATGAATGAGAAATCCCACTCCCGTGACCACAAGACAGAGGACCATGGAGAGGGGGTCCAACCTGAAGGCCACTTCCAGGCCGAAACTGCCCTGATGCCAGACGGTGAGTATCCACTGATACAGAGATTGGGTGAGAAACCGCTGCTGAGGCTCCTCAATCCCAAGGAGGGTGAAAAATCCGGCCACAGAAACCAGAAATGAGATGAATATGCTGGCACAGCCGATAAAATGAATGATCCGGGCAGGAAGCCGCCTACCCAACAGTCCATTGATCACCGCCCCAGCCAGGGGAAGGCATGGAATGAGCCAAAGGATACTCTTCATAAACTGCGGATTAATTAAGTTGACCATGGTTCTCTGAAAGAAAGAACGTCCATTAAATCCGAATATCGAATATCGAAATCCGAAACAAATCCGAATGATCAAAATCCAAATGACCAAAACAAGAAATACTTAGGCATTTGTCTATATCCCTGTTTTGAGCATTGGAACATTGGGATTTTGAATTTGTTTCGTGCTTCGTGCTTCGGATTTCGAATTTCAGTTGCATTAAAATGACAACCTCTTTTTATGGTGAAATTATTTAGTCAATGACCAAACGATTAATGCTTAACCATGCAACTGTTTGAATTCTTCCACATCAATAGTCTTCATTCTGCTGTAGAGAGAAAGGATAATCGCCAAAGCCACGGCCACCTCGGCTGCGGCGATGGCAATGATGAATAAGGTGAAAACCTGACCACTGAGCAGGCTTGTCGTTTGAGAAGGTTCCAGAAATCGCGAAAAGGCAACAAAGTTGAGGGCGGCCCCATTCAGAACAAGTTCGACACCCATGAGGATGCCGATGGCGTTCCTTCTGGTAAGTACCGTGAACATACCCAGGCAGAAAAGAAGAGAACTCACAACCAGAAAACTTGGAAGGCTATAGGGCACTACTATTCTCCTCTCACACTTCGCCTCACTATTAGAACCGCCCCAACCAATGCCACCAGGAGCAATACCGAGGCAACTTCAAAGGGAATGAGATATTTGCCCAGTAGCAGATCACCGATTGCCGCCGAGGTGGGCTGAGGCTCCCCCAGAACAGACGCCACGGGCCACAGGGACTTGGTTGCCGTCAATATCAAGGCCACCAGGATGACTCCGGTTAGGACAGCACCGAAGAGTTTGCCGGGTAGCTGGATGGATAGTGGTAATAACTTGCCCCTCTGGGTCATCATCACCCCGAAGATGATCAGGATCAAAATGCCGCCGATGTACACAATCACCTGGACCACTCCGATGAAATCGGCACCCAGGAGCACGTAGAGGCCGGCTACCCCAAATAAGGTAATGAGCAAGGAGAAGGCGGCATGGACGATGTTACTGGAGAGAGCTACCCAGAAACAGGGAATTACCGTTAATAGTAAAAAGACATTGAAGATTATATCCTTCATGTTGGCCCATCCAATTGTGAGTGGCAAGCAACTCAGGCTGGAAGCATGGGGCATGGAGCATAGGGCTAAGGAAAAAAGTAATATTCGGCTAAACCTTATGCCTTGCGCCTAACGCCTTGTCCTTACCGACTGGCTACTATCTATTGTTCTTTCTCCTCGCTTTTCTGTCTTTGCACCTTTTTCACTTTGGCTTTCTGTTTGGCCACTTCGGCCAGCTGCAACCGTTCCAGATAAAGCTCAGGACTGATAAATTCCCTGATCAGAGTGCGGTATTCAAAAGTGGCCCCTTCAAACTTACGGGTGAAAAAAATAGCATCTGTGGGGCACACCTCCACGCAGAAGCCGCAAAACATGCATTTGGAGTAGTCAATTCTAAAGGTTATCGGCGCCTTGCCCTTGCGTCCTTCAATCTTGACGCCTTTTACCCTGATTACATCAATGGGGCAGTCCTGCGCACACAGAAGACAAGATATGCACTTGAACTCGTCGTAACCCAGTAGCCCTCGGTAGCGTTCCGGCAGCTGTGTATTGAGAGGACCTTTATAGATTTGCTGACTGGCCCCAAGCAGGGGTTCAAAAGGTGGCTTCAGATTCTTTTTGCTAGGGAGAGATGCATCTTTGGACCCACCATCGAGGATATCATGAGAGGGGTACTGTAGGGTCACCTTGCGCTCGAAGAAGGCTGTTTTGAAGGTAATCCACATACCCACCGAGATAGTGGTGACACTCTCGTAGATGTTGCCGAAGTAACCTGTTATACCTTTAATAATTTTCAACCTTCATCCTCACCCGTCAGCTAAAAAGCCACATCCAGAATCCTTGTCCAACCAGACAGACGAATCCGATAGGAATAAGATATTTCCAGCACACCCCCATCAACTGATCTACTCGCAATCGGGGAAGGGTCCAGCGCCACCAGAGCACCACGAATGAGAGCAGCATGGCCTTGCCAAAAAAGACCAGAAACGGTACCAGATACTCAAAGAACGCCCAGTAAATAGTGGAAAGGTAAGCGCGGAGCGGCAGGTGGAGGGCCAACACCAAAGCACCGCCAGCAAAGACAAGCCCCAAAACCAGTAATTCGGAATGGAAGCGGACGAAGCGGCTACCGAAGAAAGCCCGCTTGCGGCGCACGTCCCAAACAAAGGCCCGCAGCGCCTTCCAGGCCAGGAAGGTGGCAGCCAGTGCAACTAACAGCAAGAGCATTAAGACCTGAGGCCGGGCCATGAAACTACCAACGCTGCGGCCCTGGGGACCCAATTCCCCCACGTCCCGAAGTGGACCCTGCCAGCCGCCGAGTAAACCGGTCCCCGCCACTGGGGTGACCACGTAAATGTTGCCGAATTCAGCCGCAAAAAAGACGCCAAACCGCATAGCGCTGTACTCAATGTTGTAACCAGCCACCAACTCGGACTCCGCCTCAGGAATGTCAAAGGGCACCCGGTTGATCTCGGCAATGGCCGAGATGAAATAGATAAAGAAGGCCAAAAAACTGAAAGGACT
>JAUWKY010000018.1 GCA_030613915.1 Syntrophobacterales bacterium | reverse complement strand
GTTGGGTAGGTGCAGTAGAAGCGGTGGCAAAGCTTCCTAATCAGGGTGACGGTACGGTTGCCAACATTTTAACTGAAATACATAAAACCACTGTTTCTCAGTACAAGACCACCTTGGAAGAGCATCGAAAGAATGTAGCTGTACGTCACAATCTTTTGAAGAAAATGATGCCCTACTGGCGCCGAATGGCTCAAACCCTTGAACAAGTGGGCAAGACCATAACTGGATTACACGAGCGTGCCAGGGTAATCGACAACCGGATGACTGAATACGAGGAAATACGGGAGCAGACTGACAAGGCAGCGCGAATGTTAACTGCCTCATCCCTCACCCAGTTTTTTATCTCCGGCTTCGTCCTGCTCATCGCCATAGGGGGTGCAGTAATTAACTTCAACCTCATTGCTCTTCCCATGTCGGAGATGGTTGGAGGCGGAAGTTATATTGGCAACTTCAAAACCGCCAACGTTGCCGCCCTGGTGATCATTCTGGTTGAAGTTGCCATGGGCCTCTACTTGATGGAATCACTCCGTATTACCAGGTTGTTCCCAATTATAGGTCAAATGGATGACAAGATGCGCACTCGCATGATTTGGATTACCTTCAGCATCTTATTTATCCTGGCAAGCGTCGAGTCCGCACTGGCGTTCATGCGAGATCAGATCGCCGCAGATATGCAGGCTTTGAGACACTCACTTGCAGCTGTGGAAGCAACTGGCGGTGCGGTGAATAGCTGGATCCCAACTGTGGGCCAGATGGTAATGGGCTTTGTTCTGCCCTTTGCCCTGACATTTGTGGCCATACCGCTCGAGTCTTTTGTTCAGTCTTCCCGCACTGTATTGGGTGTTACAACAACCGCGGTTTTGCGCTGGCTCTCCTTCGTCCTTCGCTTGCTGGGAAACGTAAGCCGTTATTGTGGCGAGTTGCTGGTGAATATTTACGACCTGTTTATTTTTCCGCCGCTCTGGGTGGAAAATCTGATCAGGGACAAGAAACAACCAACTGAGATCATAATAGAGGAGGAGGTGTCGTGATGAAAAAGTATCTGGCCCTAATACTGGTTCTTTTACCATTCATGTGGGGCTGTCCTGATACCAGCAGTCATTCCAGGGGGGTGTACATGCTTCTGGACACCTCGGGCACGTATAAGAAAGAGTTGAAGCGAGCTGAAGCGATTATCAACTACCTCCTTGGTACTTTACAACCCGGAGACAGTATGGCGGTGGCACGCATTGACAGTGGAAGCTTCAGTGAAAAGGACATTGTGGCCAAAATGACCTTTGACACACGCCCATCGGTAGCAAACCAACAGAAACGTCTGTTCAAACAGAAAATCGACAACTTCGTACAGACTGCAAAGGGCAGTGCCTACACAGACATTACCGGCGGAGTCTTGCAGTCAGTGGAGTTTTTAAACGAGGCCGGAGCGGGACAGAAGTACATCCTCATATTCTCAGATCTTAAAGAAGAGTTGGTCAAAGGGCACATCCGCGATTTTCCCATCCAGATGGATGGTTGCAACGTCGTTGCTTTAAACGTCACGAAGCTGCGTAGCGACAACGTTGATCCCCGCGAATACTACAAGCGGGTTGCAGACTGGCAAGCGCGTGTTGAGGCAGGTGGCGGCACCTGGCGAGTCGTCAATGATCTGGAACGGCTGGAAAACATATTCGAAGGTTGAGTTGACTCCCAACTTCGAAGAGCGAGTTCTGCTTCAAACCTGAGTGACACAAATGGGCACTCTTGGCCTCAATCCGGCGGTACCTGTTGAGAGCCAAAGAGTGTCCATTTATGTAAAATATTGATTTTTAAGAATTAATTGTTCCAGTAACGTTTGGCACACTGCTTGCTCTATGCAGTTTCGGAGACGCAATCACATATCTATTGTGCTCAACGAAACGAAACGGTACCCATGAAAATTTACAGGAAAAGCTCAATCCGGCCCCTCATGTTGGGGCTTTTTCTTATGTTTGCGCTCAGTGGCTGTGCTTTGGCAGTGGGCGCTCTCGGCACTGTAGGGTCAGGCGTTGCCGGTGGCGCTGAGTACTTCGCATCGACCCCAGTTGCTAAGACGGTTTCCTATGACTACGACCGGGTGAAAAAAGCCCTTCTGGTAACGCTGTGCAAGATGGTCATCGATGTGGAGAAGGTTAAAAAAATCGAGAATGGCGAAAAAATTTTCGCCACGGCGGACGATTTGGAAGTTGTAATAAAACTGAAAAAAATCACTTCTAAATTGACCCGCATTGAGATCAAGGCTGGAGAAGGTCTGGTGAAAAGGGACAAAGCAACCGCTACAGAAATAGTCCAGCGAACCACAAAAATAGCGGAAAAACTGGTAACCTAGAAAAATCTCACTTTCTGTGCTGTTTGACGACCAACTTCCCCGCAACCCAACCCCTTTTCTTCACCTGAGGTACCCATATCTGGTACCAGCCCCTCTTTGCATCCAACAACAGATATTCCTGCCGCTGCCTGGCTTTATAAACAATCCGAGACCGTGTTGAAGCCGCCTTCCTAATATTCACCCGTTTCTTCAGGATGTGCAGGATGGTAAGGTATTTGGTGGGAATGGTCTCCTTGGGCGAAATCTCCTTATGGATGAGATATACTTGGTGTTTCCTGACCCAGCCGGAGATTCGGAGTCTTGGGGTCCAGATCAGAATCCAGGATCTTCCAACATCTATTTTCTTGATGTTCTCCCCTTTTCTCAGAGGGCCAAAAAAGGGTGCATCCCCGTCCGGTCTCACAAAGATGTAACACTCATCCACTCCAACAGCCATAGTAGGGAGCAAATTGGCTGGGATCTCCTCCGGTATATAAGCGGCTCGCTTCTTTGATCCATCCTGTCTATCCTTGCTGCCGCTGGCGCAGTTCACAGCTACAAACGCCACCAAGGCCATGGCGAAAAACAATATCATCCTCGGGTGCACCAATGTACTAACTCCTCAAGATCATCTGCGAATCAGGGTCAAATGGGCTAAAGCGGCAAGCTTACTTCTCTGAAGTGTTTTGCGATACAGACAAAGTAAGAATTATGCAGGTCCCTCTTATTATAGTCAAGTGGGGCCTTTTTTTTCATGTCCACCACTTTTCCGCCGCTTTGTTCCACCACGCAATGGCCGGCCGCAGTGTCCCACTCCATGGTGGGGCCGAATCTAGGGTATAGGTCAGCACTGCCTTCAGCCACAAGGCAGAGTTTAAGGGCACTGCCGGCAGGAACAAAATCCACCTTTTTATACTGCTGCTTCATCTTCTCAACGAAGTCGGAAAGCGCTTCTGTGCCGTGCGAACGACTCCCAACTAAATTCAATTGGTCCGGAGACTTTTTGAAAGACTGCTGTACGGGCAGTCTAATGGCCGTCTCAATTAAAGCCTTTAGTGTCTTATTTTCATCAGAGAACTCCCCCGCACCAGCCACTAGTTGCCCGATTGCCCCCACATCCTCCAACTTGTAAGAACCAAGTCCCTCAGCGGCGAAGTACAAACAGCCTATAGCTGGGAGGAAAACAACGCCCAACACCGGTCTGTTTTTCTTAATTAACGCTATATTCACGGTAAACTCGTCTGATCGTTTTACAAATTCTTTGGTCCCGTCCAGAGGATCCACGAGCCAATAATATTCCCACCCCTTTCTCTCTTCGTATGGAGTATGTTTCCCCTCTTCACTGAGGACGGGAATGCTACTTGTGGAGTCCGACGATAGATGGCTTGCAATAGCACTGTGAGCACGTTTGTCAGCGAGAGTCAGGGGTGAATCATCTTCTTTGTATGAGACGTCAATTTCGCCATGATAGACCTCAAGTATTGCTTCTCCAGCCTTCTTGGCCGCTATCAGAGCCGACACCAAGCAGTTTTCTAGCAATGCGCGCAAATTTCTACCACCTTTCTAATATGAAATCCCAAACTCCAAGTACCAAATCTCAGGGTTCCAGGTGTCAGGGAAGAAGAACAAAAAAACTGAAACCTGAACACTGAAACCTCCATCTGTCCTGAACACTGAAACCTTTGAACTCCATGCTCTATGCCTTACGCCTGCTGGCCACCGGCTACTAACTCCTCTCTGTCTCAATCCATGGTAACCTACCGGAGCTGAAAACATTTCGCAAGCAAAAGATCTCCCGCGAAACCACTCGTGGAACTAAACGCTAGCCCGGGTATTTCACGAATTTTCGTGGCGAGACCGTGGAGAAGAGCGTGCCACCGGGCAACCGCAGGGGGTTGGATCCGAGGCGTACTTGAACAGTACGTCGCAGGGTCCGACACCCGAGGACGCCAGGCTTCCGGCTCGTAGAGCCTACAGCTCGGAGAGAATGACGGTCATATCCGCGGTCGGAGCAGGCAATTCGTGAAATATCCGGGCTAGATATTTACTGTTCCTCATAGTACACATTACCTATTGATCCGAGCACCATATTAAACCCCAGGAGGCAGAGGATCCAAATGCAAGAAAGAATAACAAGGGCAGCACAGGTTATCTGTCAATCCAAGAAAACTTTGGCTCTCACCGGGGCAGGTATATCAGTTGAATCGGGAATTCCGGATTTTCGTAGCCGCGGTGGCCTTTGGGAACGTTTTGACCCCATAGAGTACGCCACTATTGAAGCGTTTCAGGCAGATCCGAAATAAGTCTGGCAGATGCTGGAGGAGGTTTCTGCTCTTCTTGCCAGCGCCCGCCCCAACCCTGCCCACACGGGACTCGGTCAACTCCAACAGATGGGATTGCTGCAAGCCATTATCACGCAAAATATAGACAACCTACACCAAGAAGGTGGCGCCTCACGTGTCATTGAATACCACGGTAACGCCAAAACTCTTTCTTGCCTCAGGTGTAATCAGCGATACAACGCTAATGAAATAGAAGGGCAGGGACCCCCAAAATGCGACTGCGGCAAAATACTCAAGCCTGATGTGGTTTTTTTTGGAGAGCCCATTCCTCGCAAAGCCTTGCAGGAGTCTTATGACTTGGCCTCTGACTGTGGTGCGCTTTTGGTCTTGGGTACTTCAGGCGAGGTGGCTCCGGCAAATACCATCCCCCAAACGGCTAAAATGGCAGGTGCAACTGTCATAGAAATTAATGTGGAATCCACTGTTCTCACCAATTACTTGACGGACATCTTTCTACAGGGCAAGGCCAGTGAGGTGATGACCCAGTTGATGGAAGAGGTTGAAACCATGGTGGCTCAGAGGTAGAAACACAGTCAAAAGTCCAGGCGTAAGAGGAGATGGCTTAAGGCGCAAGACGCAGGGCACAAGGAAATAACAATCATATATCACTTATCCCCTCCTTGTGCCTTACGCCTTATGCCTTACGCCTCAATGAAGTGCGAACTAATTGCCATGATCAAGCTCTTCTCTTTGTTCCTCGGTGATGAATCCCTTGTGGGTGAGGATGTTGAGGGCGGTCTTTCTCTCTTTGGGGGGCAGATTGAGAACGTCACTGAGCACTCGCTCTATTCCTTGCTCACGCACCAGCTCCACATCGTGAAGCATCTTCAGGGTAAAATAGCGAATAAGACTCCGATAGCTTTCTACAATATCCAGGAATTGGACACCAGAAAAATGAACCTGATCCTTCTTTTCCACTGTCTTGGTATCATAGCGATACCATACCACCTGTCCACCGAGACGGACAGAAGTGAGGGTGTCCGGCAGTAAGAATTCAACCGTAATCTCCTCATTGGCGAACACAGGGTCGTCTGTTTTGATACAAATGCCTTCCGTGCTTAAATTTATCACCTTTCCTTTCACCACGATTCCGTCTTGCTGATCAACCCGCACGTCCAGATAGACCGGAATTCGCGGGCACTTTCTCCTCTTTCGCCCTTCTTCCATTGCTGTATCCTCTGATGAGTTGGTAAAGGAGGTGGTAAATCTTAATGACGATCTTCAAAATGCGGTCTGGTATTGAAAAACGCTAGGATACATATACTACATTTCAATGAGGACAATGTAAATCCAAAAAAGTCATCCTTTAGAGAGTAATATATTGCCACTGATTGTTGAGCAGATCAGCAAAAAGGACTGTGTTCTCTCTTTTCTTTTTCCCCAGCAGGAGCTTGATTCCCTCGCTCACCATCAAAGTCGCAATAAACGCGGGAGTAAAGGGCGGGTTTCCAAAAGTCTTCTCGATTCCCTCCCGTTTCGTTCCGTAGATGTTGCTCAACAGCTTGCTTCCGGGCCAGACAACGGCCACTTGTCCGAACCAACCCCCAATAGCGCCGTGGATAAGAGGAATGCTATAACGCTCACCTATGTCTTGAAGATGGAGTCTTGAGGTAATGGTGTCGAGGCAGTCGAAAATCAGGTCCACGCCATTATAGGCATCACTCTCCAGATCTTCCAATTTGCGAGTAAGAGGGTAGAATTCCACTGCGTCATTTATCTTGGCAACCCTATTTCTGGCAGCTTCTGTCTTGCTGAGGCCAATCGAGTTAATGTCGGAGTAGAGCTGGCGGTTAAGATTGGTCTCATCGAAATTATCTGCGTCAACTCCAACCAGTTCACCGACGCCACAACGGACAAGTTGCTCGACAGCGTGGCCACCCAGTCCACCCAAACCAGCAACCAAAACTTTAGATTGTAAAAGTCTTTTCTGGCCCTCAGAGCCCAAAGTGCCCGCGTTTGCCTTGTACCGCTTGGGAAAAATGTCCAGACCACATGCGAGTGCCTCCGCCACCCTCTTGGGGATACCCTGGTCGACCGCCAGCGTCTCTATAGCTATCTCCACTTCTCCAGTGGTTTCTATCAGCTGTTCCAAAATTCGACTTAAGTGTTCCTCATTCTTAGTTATCTTAGACAAGTCATCCTCCCGCGATTGGTGGGAATGCAGCCACGGTTTCACCGTCATGTAAAGGCTGGTCTAACTTGGCATGTCGGCCGTTCACAAGAACTATGGCTACTTCTGAGGGTGGAATGCCAGCTTTGTCAAAAAGTTCAAGTATGGTGATGCCGTCGTCCACCTCGATTCTCTCCAGCTCTGGGTTGAATTTCCGCAAACTAGCAAAAAGCTTTATCTCCAGCTCCATGGCATTTCCTCGTATCTCTCTCAAGAAACGTTTTTACCTTACATTCCGATCAACAGTATAGCAGTTTTTTGCAAACCCTCCAACCACGCGGTTTTACAGTCATTGGGCGCACATAGGGTGCATTTAGGTGCATAAAAAAACGGAGCCAGTGGCTCCGCCGTGTTCTCTGAGGAATGAATAGTTGACCCTGCCCCCAGATATGGTAACTGGCTCTCAAGGGGTAAAATGTGGATTAAAGTATGTAATGTTGACTTTCAGGAGAACAGCGCAGACTCTGGATAAAGACCCTAGCGGTAAAATTGTACGAAGCTGTTTGTCCGTCACCCTTCCGGTGGTTAGGCGAGAGGCTCGCATGCCAAGGGAACACTATCTGTTTCAGTAAAAGTCAATGTGTCACGGATGTCCCGCTTTTGCGCTGCAGTTTCAAAAAATTTAATTGGTTTCCCCACTCGTGTCTCTCAAAGCACTGACGTGCGAGAAATCCTCGTATCCGGCAACTCTTAAAGAAACACCTGTAATGTCTTCTAAGAGCTTGACAACATGCATCTCTCCCTTGTCACCACCATACGTTGCCTTGGCACGATGAAAAATTTCATCCGCTTCATTTCCCATCGCTAACGGTACGCCCAAATCCCTTGCCAGTTCGTAAATGAGTCCTAAATCTTTTACACAGAGGTCAAGGGTGAAGGAAGGGTCGTAATGCCCCGCAAAGACAGATGGCACATCATGATGAGCAACCCAACTGCTTCCGGCACTAACTTTGATCATCTCCCACAGATTGGTGAGTTGAATACCTGCTTTCGCGCCCAGGACCAGCGCTTCTCCGATTGCACAGGCATTGACGAACCATAGCATGTTCGTCAACAGCTTAGCCGCAATTCCCGTACCCAGTGGTCCGGCATGGAAAATCTGAGCCGCCATTACTTCAATAATATGATGTACTCGTCCCAAGACCTCAGTTTCACCGCCGATAAAAAAGATTAACTCTCCCCTGTGTGCCGCATCTACCGCATTTGTTACCGGTGCATCCAGCACGTTGCATCCCTTGGCGATTACATGCCGGGCGAGGCGCTTGAATACCGTCTGAGAATTCGTGGTACAATCAATCCAAGTGCAACCAGGACGCAAACCGGTCAGCAGCCCCTTTTCATCCAGCACAACTATCTCGACCGCAGCCGGGTTCGGTAGCATGGTAATCACTGTGTCGGTCTGGACGGCAACTGCCTGAGGCGAATCCGCCCAACTTGCCCCCATCGTCAGCAAGTTTTCTGCCGATGCCAGGCGTAAATCATGAACAACCAGATTAAACCCGGATTCAATAAGATTCCGCGCCATCGGGTTCCCCATGTTGCCAAGACCGATAAAGCCAACTTTATGTAGGGATTGTGAGTCCATACATTTACCTCAAGTTTCTGTTGATAGAAATGCCTCCTGAGCGCAGTTTTACAAGCTGGCGCATCAAGAAAGCTGAACGGAGATTCGGCGACCTTTCAACTAGGGATATGCCCCGTTTATCCCTGAGTCTTTAGGAAAGCTCACAAACTTTATGATAAACGTGGTATTGCCTACAGGAAGTTATTTCTTTGAATTCAAGACCGATGTCACGAAGTATCGACCGAATCTCTTCTTCATCGAAAAGCCTGTATTTACAAATTTGTTCGTTCAATACTTCACCTTCTCGGGAAAAAATGTAACATTTGTCGAAACAATCGTCAGGCAATTGCGTTATTTTTTGGGCGTAAGTTAAACCCTGAGGAAGCGTTTGTTCATAATCCCGATGAACACCCTGGACACTGAAAATTAACTCTCCGAATTTCTTCAGATGACTCGCAACCCGCCTTAACCCGTTCAAATTATCTCCGATATTCGGCAAATGACTGCAAAATATATATTCATCTTCACTATTTTCAATGAAATACCATACACCTCCGTTAGAAAAGATAGTATCAAACGTTTTTTCCAATTCCATAGATATAACATTTTGTTCCACGAGATTCACACTTTCCCCCAGTCGTTCCCTGGCCTGTTTTAACATAGCGGGAGTAAAATCCATCCCTACAAACTCCAAGTCGGGCAATTTTTGTATCAGCTTTTCGGCAAGCAAGCCGGTTCCGACTCCCAATTCCAGAACTGATTTCCCATGTTTAAACAGTTCCGCCAGGCAATCTGATTGAGTTTCATAATCATAATACCCTTGCGTCATTAGAAGGTCATAATAATCAGCAATTCCGGTATACTTATTCATCCTCTCTCTCCTTTTGTATTGTTTCAGATTTATTGATAGGTTGTTGGGCTTAAGATGATCGGTTTAGTTCAAAAGAGAAGGTCAACTGATGGGTTGAGTATAACCGCCGCAGGGATCCCGTCAACAAAAAACTACCACAATGTGATACGAATCGGCTGACTCAAAGGGGAGGTGCAGACTGTGGATTACATCCCTTAATCTAAACTTCGACTAAACTTAATCTGGAACTAGATATAGTCGTCTGTCAATGAGTTCTTTTCTGCAAACTCCCAACCGCAGGCAACCAGGGAGAAAGTGAGGCGGGAAGCATAGAGGTGAGAAAAAAAAACCCCATCGACCCTTTCCGGCTGAACTTGGTCTGCGCGGTGGGTCGATGGGGAAAGGGTATCAAGGACAGAAGAGGTTAAAGCTGAGAGTTCTTTTGATGAAGTAACCGCCGTAGAAAGGGCCGCCAGAAACAAATTTCATAGAGCTTACAAGCCTTGCCCCAATGACCCCCAAGCCGACACCATAGATGTAAAGGATGCAAACTGTGTTGTAACTTCTTTTTCATTTGAAATTTCTCTACCCTTTTCCTGGATATACTACTCAGGGCAAGGTGATGTCTCAATAGGGTAGAGTTTGTATTTTTTACAGATAGACGTGGTATTTATTAAGCGGAGTAACTAGGGTCATGCGGGGAGACTGCGAGCCAACAAAAAAGCGGAGCCAAGGACTCCGCATTTTCTTAGTTTAAACCAAGATATTGTAGCTTGGTCTCAAGATGAAAAGTGTGGAGTATGTAATCTCCACTTTTGGAAACCGATCTGGCTTTACGAGCAAGAGCCCCCTACTCCTTAAAGCGTCATTTTCGATACCAAAATTGAGCCTGTAAGTCCCATTTTTGACCCTAAAATAGAAGTTTTTCATTGTCATTTCAATTTGTTGCCTTGGTCCGACCTCAGTTCCGTCAGTTCTACAGTTCTATACTAAGAATAAAAACGGCTGGCACACACAAGGTCAGCCGTTTTTCTTTTCTGATGCTTCAAAAAGGAGCGGCGAGACACGGATATTTTGCCATTACTTGATAGCTCCCATGGTGAAGCCGGCGATGAAGCGATCCAGGAAGAGGGTGTACAAGATGGCCGCGGGAATACTTGGGATAAGGGCCCCTGCCATCAACGGGCCCCACTCGAAGAATTCCCCGATGAGTTCCGTCGGCACCCCGATGCTCACCGTCTTTAGGGCGGAGCTGGAGACGAAGGCCAGGGCGTAAATGAACTCGTGCATCGACAAGGTAAAGGAGAAAACCACCACGGTGAGGAGTCCTGAGATGGAGAGGGGAAGGACTATTCTAACCATGGCGCCAACGCGGCTGTAGCCATCGACCAGGGCCTGCTCCTCAATATCCAAGGGGATAGATTTGAAGAAACCCATCAACAGCCAGGTGCAGAAAGGGATGGTGAAGGTGGGATAAATCAAGATTAAAGACCACAAGGATTCCTGGAGCCCGAGGACGCCGATCACCCGGGAGAGGGGGATAAACAACAGGGTGGGCGGCACCAAATAGGTTAGGAAAATGCCAATGCCTAAATTTTCGCCCCAGCGCCCAGCCCAGCGTGCCAGGCTATAGGCGGCCGGGACGGCTAGTAACAACGTAATTGCCACCACCGCTATACCGACCACCACGGTGTTGATGAGGTATTTGACAAATAAGGTATCAAAAAAAAGATGGTGCAGGTGCTCCAGGGTGGGGGGCTCGCTGAAGAAGAAGGGGTTGTTCTTCAGGGTATAAAGGTCGTGGTCGCGCTTGAAGGAGGCGATAACCATCCAGAAGAAGGGGAAGGCACTAAAGAGAGCGAAGAAGGTCACGACTCCATAGAGCGCACTTCGCTTTCCTATTTGCTTTAAACGCGCCATCAGGTCACCTCCGTACGACGGGCAAAACGGAGCATGAGGGCGGCCACGCCTGCCATAGCGGGGAAGAGAAAGAGGGCAACTGCTGCGCCTTGGGCCAGATCCCCCGCCTCAATGCCCTTGAAAAAGGCCCAACTGGCCAAAACCTGGGTACTGTGGACCGGTCCACCCTGGGTTAGAAGATAGACGACAGTAATGTCGGTGAAGGTAAAGACAATCCCAAAGAGCACCGCAACGGTCATGATGGGAAGGAGCATCGGAATCATGATCTGGAACAACCGGCGCCAGGAACCAGCCCCATCCACCTCAGCGGCATCGAGAATTTCCTGGGGAATGGCAGTCAAGCCGGCCAGCAGAATCACCGTCGCCAAAGGGAGCAGCCGCCAGGTGTGAACCAGGATAACGGACAACATCGCCAGACTCGGCACCCCCAGCCAGTAGAGATTGGAATTGGCCCCGAGGATAGCATCGGGTACACCAAGGAGACCCATGTATCGCAACATCCAGTCAATGGGGCTGAAAATTGAGTCCAGCAACCACATCCAGCCGATTGTCCCCAGGGCGATGGGGGCAGTCCAGGGGAGTAATATAAGAAACCGTACAAGCCACTTTCCCCGAAAGTCTTGGAGCAGGGCCAGAGCCAGAATTTTCGCGAGCACCAATACGAGTACTTGAGAGACCAAGGTGAAGATGAAGGTATTCTTTAGTGATAGGCGAAAGACGGGGTCCTGGAGAACAGCTCGAAAGTTCCTCAGCCCCACAAAGTGGAGGCTCGGACTGCCCGTGGTAGCGTCGCTGAGGCTGTAGTAGATGGCCAGGAAAAAGGGTGCTCCCACCAACACCACGATATAGAGGATAGCAGGTGCTATCAGCAGCGGGGCAAGTACCCGCTCCCTGTCCCAGATGTGACTGAGGGGCCCGCCAAACTCCCCGTTAATAACTGACATATTCTCCCCTCAAAAGGACCTCTTTTCAGTTCGCAGGCCGGTCACCTTATCGAAAAACTTGATGTTTTGGGCTAGGACGGCGAATTCATACACGTGACCTTCTTGGATCGTTATGGACACATTAAGGGGTACCTTGGCAATGGTGCCTGCCTCTTGCCCATCCCCATCTCGGTCGAGAGAGCCGTAGACGAGTCGGTCTGAGCCAAGATGCTCTATCCGCCGGACCCGAAACTGGAAACTCCTCAAGTCGTCGTTGACATCATATATTTCTTTGGGCAGGAAGCACTCAGGACGAAAACCCACAAGGACATCGTCCCTCTCGAACAAGTTCATCGGCGGCGAACCCATGAAGGTCGCCACAAAGGTATTGGCCGGCTCGTGGTATACCTCGTGAGGCGTTCCAATCTGCCTAATCGTGCCCTGACTCATAACAGCAATACGGTCCCCCAGCCCCATCGCCTCTACTTGATCATGGGTTACATAGATGGTGGTTATTCCTATCTCTTCTTGGAACCGCTTCAGCTCATATCGGGCCGAGTGCCTGAGCTTGGCATCCAGGTTGGAGAGGGGCTCATCAAAGAGAAACACGGTCGGCTCGCGTACCATCGCCCGGGCCAGGGCCACCCTCTGCCTTTCCCCCCCGGAGAGTTCACGAGGTTTGCGGTTAAGCAGCTTCTCGATACCGAACATGGAGGCCGCCGTGACTACTTTCTCCTTCCATTGGTCCTTAGGTACCCTTTGGGCTTTGAGAGGGAAAACGATATTCTTGAAGACCGTCATGTGGGGGTAGAGGGCGTAG
>JAUWKY010000269.1 GCA_030613915.1 Syntrophobacterales bacterium | reverse complement strand
GTACGCCTCGGAACCAATCCCGCGGTACCGCGGGACGGTTGCCAGGTGACACGCCCATCTTCGTGGTCTCGCGACAGCAATTCATGAAATATCCGGGCTGGACGGTAGTATACTCCAGCTCACCCTGGATGAGAAGTCAGTCCTGCGCACCATAGGGACTTTCCCCAAGAATATATGCTTAATGTTTATACATTGAAGCTATTGCCAAATTGAGATCTCATTTGGAAATGAAAATGTCTTCCTGGTATTTCTTCTGTCGTTCCAAGGCGCCGGCCTGGTCACTTCAAGCGCAGCTGTGGGCGGGGGAAGGCGCCCCCTCCCTGTTCCCCGTTCCTGCGGAACGGGGCCAGGGGCTCCCCCACCCGCAGCTGCGGAAGTGGCACAGGCCTCCCACCAGTCACTCAGATGAAACACCCGGAAGGCCAAAGGGGGAGGCTGCGAAACAACGAGCACCTGAGCCTCCTGTCTTTACGCATCTCAGTTTGGCAAGAGCCAGCATGAAGATTTGGTGTTTTCGAAAAAGGGACACTGCCATAAAATGGCGCGAATTGCTCGTTGTGGAGGAGCCTGCCCTTTTGTCCTGTGTCGCTCATAACATTTTTGGGTAACTCCTGTCTAAGGAGTCTTGACACCTGAGAAATCTCCATGACATACTACCAGGTTCGAGAGCGGTTCCTCATCACTGAGATTCATTTTCTTTTCACCATGTTGAAAGAGGATTCATGAAAACATCGCCGCTACAGCTATACGACAAACTGGTACTTGGCAAA
Organism: Syntrophobacterales bacterium; assembly: GCA_030613915.1. GTDB lineage: Bacteria > Desulfobacterota > Syntrophobacteria > BM002 > BM002 > BM002. The sequence continues at coordinate 3,010 of JAUWKY010000269.1, read as the reverse complement.
CCGGTCGCGACCCTGCTCCTGGTGTTTCTGATCACCGCCTTTTTCGGCTGGTTCGTTCCGGATCTTAAGATCGACATCTCTGCTGATTCGCTGGTTTTGGAAAACGATGAAGACCTGCGCTACTACAACGCCATTCGGGCCCGCTACGGATCCGACGACTATCTGATCCTCACCTATACGCCCCAGGGAAGATTGTTCGAAAGAGAGACCCTGGACGATCTGCGCAAGTTGCGCGATAGCCTGAGCTCCATCAAGCGGGTTGAATCGGTAATCAGCATCTTGGACGTGCCCTTGGTTCAGAGTCCGCCAGTGTCCCTGGAGGAATTGGAAGAACGCATACGCAAATTGGCGGATCCGGACACAAACCTCGCCCTGGCCGAACGGGAGTTGCGCGAGAGCCCGCTTTATAGCAATCGCCTCATGGGCCCCCATGGCGATACCACAGCGATGCGGGTGAATTTCCATCGTGATCCGACCTATCAGCACCTGCGCGAAGGCCGGGATAAGTTGCGCGAGAAACGGCTTGAGTCCGAACTGACATCGGAGGAGGCGCAGGAACTCATACGTTTGACCACCGAGTTCAAGCGTTATAAAGCCGAGCTGATGGCGCAAGAAGAAGCGGATATCGCCCGCATTCGTGCCATAATGGACCAGCACCGGGATCGGGCCGAATTGCACCTCGGGGGCAAGCCCATGATTGTGGCCGACATGGTGGATTTTGTCCGCCACGATATCAGGTTATTCGGCTTCGGGGTGATTGCAATTCTGGCACTGCTTCTAGTCATTGCCTTCCGCCAGCCACGCTGGGTTATTCTGCCCCTGCTCACCGCTCTTGCCACGGCCGTGGTTACCATGGGATTCCTTGGACTGGCCGGGTGGCGCCTGAGCGTGGTGTCATCCAATTTCCTCGCCCTGTTGTTGATCTTCGTTCTCTCCCTTACCATTCATCTCATCGTCCGCTACCGTGAGTTGCATGTGCAAAATCCCGATGGAGAGCAGCGTTATCTGGTGCGGGAGACGGTTCGCAGCAAGTTCATCCCCTGTTTTTACATGGTCATCACCACCATGGTGGCCTTTGGCTCACTGGTAGTGAGCGGCGTCCGGCCGGTGATCGATTTTGGCTGGATCATGGGCATCAGCCTCACCGTGGCCTTGATATTCACCTTCACCCTGTTCCCGGCGGCAATTATGTTGCTCAAGCCCGGAGAACCACATAAACCGAGGGATTTAACCACCGCCGTAACCGCTCTCTTCCCGCCTCTGATCGAGCGCCATGGCAACCTGGTGCTGGGAGTAGCCCTGCTGGCGGTGGTTCTCGGGGTAATAGGCATATTAAAACTCACGGTGGAGAACCGCTTCATCGACCACTTCCATAAGTCCACGGAGATCTATCAGGGCATGTATCTCATAGACCGGGAACTGGGCGGCACCACCCCTCTGGACGTGGTGATCGATGCCCCGGCCGCGTTTCTGGAGGAGGAACAAGAACCCTTTGCTGAGGAAGAGGATGACGAACTTTGGGATGATACCGACTTCGAGGGAGAGGCGGGGATCACAGGCAGTAGTTACTGGTTCAACGTCTTCAAGGTGGATGAGGTGGATGCTATCCAGGACTATCTGGATGGGATCGTTGAGACCGGCAAGGTCCTCTCCCTGTCCACTACCATGGAGGTGCTAAAACAGGTTAATGGCGGCGAACTACCGGATAATTTTACTCTAGCCCTTCTCTACAAGCGGTTACCCGATGAGATCAAACAGGCCCTTATTGCTCCTTACCTGTCAGAGGATGGCAATCAGCTTCGCTTTTCAGTGCGGGTGTACGAATCGGATGTCAATCTCAAGCGTAAGGAACTGCTGGAGAGGATCCGTCTCCACCTGACTCGGGAGTTGGGACTGTCGGACGACCAGGTGCATCTCAGTGGCATATTGGTGCTCTATAACAATATGCTACAGAGCTTGTTTCGGTCCCAGATTCTGAGCCTGGGGGCTGTGTTCCTGGCCATTTTTCTCATGTTCCTCCTGCTTTTTCGCTCGGTGAAACTAGCCCTAATAGCCCTCGTGCCGAACCTGGTCGCCGTGCCGCTGGTGTTGGGCCTGATGGGCGGTTTGGGTATCCCCCTGGACTTCATGACCATCACCATCGCGGCCATCAGCATCGGCATCGGGGTGGACGATACCATTCACTACGTGCATCGCTTTGGCAAGGAAGTGAAGGTGGACTGGGACTACCAAGCCGCGGTTAGCCGTTCGCACGACAGCATCGGCCGGGCCATGTATTACACCACGGTCACCATCACCATCGGTTTTTCCATTCTTATCCTTTCTAAATTCGTCCCCACCATCTATTTTGGCATCCTCACGGCCTTTGCAATGCTGATCGCCCTGCTTGCCAACTTTACCGTGTTGCCCGTGTTGCTTGTAAAACTGACGCCCTATGGAAAAAAGGCCACTATTGAAAAGTGATAGCAAAACACCGTTTCAGGTGGCGGGTGTCAGGTGTCAGGGAAGAAAAACAAAAACACTGAAACGTGTTGGAGCGAAGCGGAAATCCCGTCTAAAGCGAAGCGGCAGCGGGGAACACTGAAACCTGAAACCTCTAACTGGCAAAATAGTCTCTCCCTTTCCTCCCTACAGAGCCATCATCCTTAGCCCGGATATTTCATGAATTGCTGTCGCGAGGCCATGAAGATGGGCGTGCCACCTGGCAACCGTCCCGCGGTACCGCGGGATTGGTCCGAGGCGTACCTCTGAACGGTACGTCGCAGGGGCCGACACCCGAGGACGCCAGGAAGGACGGCCATATCCGTGGTCGCAGCAAGTCATTCATGAAATATCCGGGCTAGCCTTTCCATCATTCGGTTGGCAGCCTCTACCCCAGTATTAAAACTTATTTCCAGACTGGATTTGTACAGGCCGTCGCCGGCGAAAAGCAGATTGCGTCGGAGTTCTGCCAACATTTTCCTCAACTCATGCTGCTGCCGCACTGAGCCGGGCATCAACTGCACCGCCC
>JAUWKY010000033.1 GCA_030613915.1 Syntrophobacterales bacterium | reverse complement strand
TGCGACGTACCGTTCAGGTACGCCTCGGACCAATCCCGCGGTACGGTTGCCAGGTGGCACACCCATCTTTGTGGTCTCGCGACAGCAATCCATGAAATATCCGGGCTAAGTCATCTCGCTTTGCTGTCATGCATGGTCATCTGTTGTGGAGATCCGATGACGGCGAAGCCAGATGACTTGATGCTTGTGATTGGCGCTCGTTTTTTCATAGCGTCCAGAAGGAGAAATGTGAATGCACACAGAAAGGGGAATACCATTTTGGGGACTACTGATTGTTTTGACTCTGATCACCCTGGCGTTGCCGGCATACGCAGGTGAAAGTCAGTCTGCTGAGCAGAAGGTCGCGGTAGTCAACGGCACGGTTATAAATCAGGCCGAGTTCGATAATGAGATGAACCGATTTCTTGAGCGCTTGCAGAGGACGGGCAGGTTTCCCAATGATTTAGAGCGCAGCCAAATTAAAAAGCGAGTGCTCGAGAACCTTATCGCTCGAGAGCTGCTCTATCAAGAGAGCCAGAAAAAGGGTGTCAAGGTCGATCAAAAGGAGATTGAGGCGCAATTAACCGCACTAAAAGGGCGATTTCCCAGTGAAGTCGAGTTCAAGAAGGCGTTGAGCACGATGAATCTAACTGAGGCAGAATTGAGATTTCAGTTTGAGCGGGATTTGGCCATTAGAAAACTCTTTGACGATCAAATTGGCGGGAAAAGTGTTGTTTCTGAAAAAGAAAGCAGAGCCTACTATGATAGCAACCTGGAATCTTTTAAGAAACCTGAGCAGGTGCGAGCCAGTCACATTTTGATCAAAGTTGATCCAGGAGCAGACGAAGCGAAGAAAGCTGAAGCGCGGACAAAAATCGAGTCGCTCCAGGCAAAACTTAAGAATGGTGAGGATTTCGGCGCTCTGGCCAAAGAGTATTCCGAGGGCCCCAGCGGTCCCAAAGGTGGTGATCTGGGCTTCTTTGGTCGGGGTCAAATGGTGAAGCCTTTTGAAGAGACGGCTTTTACTATGAAACCTGGACAGGTGAGTGGGATGGTCGAGACCAGATTCGGATATCATCTCATCATGGTTATCGAAAGAACACCTGAGAGCACACTTTCTTATGAAGAGGTCAAAGACAGGTTGGAGCAGTACTTGAAGCAGCAGAAAGCCCAGGAAACGATAGCTGCATACGTCGAGACCCTCAAGGGCAAAGCGAAGATAGAGAGGTTTGTGAAAGAAGGGTGATCTTATTTTTGTGCTTGTTAGGGGCAGCATCTCCGGGTGAGAGAGGCTGCCCTTTTTTGTATGTACAGGGTGCGTCGAGGGAAGAGGTTCTCTAGCCCGGATAATTCATGAATCACTTGCTGCGACCACGAAACTGGGAACCCGCTTGCGGGACTGAGCGGAGCGCAGCGAGCGCGAATAATATGGCCGTCCTTCCTGGCGTCCTCGGGTGTCGGCTCCTGCGACGTACCGTTTAGGTACGCCTCGGAACCAATCCCGCGGTGCCGCGGGACGAGTTGCACGGTGGCACGCCCAGTTTCGCGATCTCGCTGACAGCAATTCATGAAATATCCGGGCTAACAGGGGATGGTGGCCGATCATGTCTGATCTTTTAAACAAAGCCCTACGCTACCGCTGGCTCGTCTTCTGGGTTCTCGCCTTCAGCTACATCTTGGTCTATTTTCATCGTCTTTGTCCGGCCGTAGTGGCCGTGGATATGATGCGTGATCTCCAAGCTGGCGGCACCTTGCTGGGGTTGCTGGGTTCGGCCTATTTCTATCCGTATGCTCTCATGCAGCTGCCGGCTGGTCTCCTTTCAGATTCTTGGGGCCCGCGACGATCCATTACCCTGTTCTTCAGTGTGGCCACCATCGGTTCCATCCTGTTGGGCTTAGCACCCTCGGCTTTCTGGGCCATCGTCGGACGTACCCTGGTCGGGCTGGGTGTTGCCATGCTCTTTGTGCCTACCATGAAAGTGCTGGCGGAGTGGTTCCGTGTCAGGGAGTTTGCCACTATGACCGCCATTCTCATGGTCATGGGGGGTCTCGGCTCTCTCACCGCTGCCTATCCCCTGGCCCTTCTCAGCAACTGGATTGGCTGGCGGTTTTCCTTTGTAGCCGTGGGAGTCTTTACCATGGTGATGGCTATCCTGGTGTGGCTCTTTGTGCGTGATCGACCTGCTGATCTTGGCTGGCCCTCACCAGCAGAATCTGTAGGGTCAAGTCCGCCTTCAATCGGACTCCTGGAGGGAATACGACGGGTGCTCACCTACCCTCGATTCTGGCCTGTGGCGATCTGGTTCTTTTTCGATTGCGCTATCTTTTTTTCTTTCGGCGGGCTCTGGGGAGGCCCCTACCTCATGCAAGTCTATGGACTCACAAAAGCCAAGGCCGGTCACATCCTCTCCATGCTAGCAATAGGTATGATCGTGGGAAGTCCCCTGCTCAGCTTCTTGTCCAACCGAATCTTTAAGGGGCGAAAACCGGTGATGGTGCTCTCCAGCTTTATCGTAGTATGCCTTACAGCTCTCCTGGCCTTTTACACCGATACCCTTCCCACTGCCGCCCTCTATCTGATCTGCCTGGGTCTCGGCATGTTTTCCAGCGCTATTGTGGTGATAGGTTTTACAACCACCAAAGAACTCTTTCCTGTGCAGATAGCTGGGACATCTACCGGGTTGGTAAATCTATTCCCTTTTGCCGGGGGGGCGCTTTTCCAACCGTTGCTCGGGTATGTGCTGGAGCGTGCTGGTAGGGTTGGCACGGCTTTTGCTCTTTCTGGATACAAACAGGCTTTCCTGATTCTTTTCGGGTGTGGGCTTATTTCCTTCCTTGCCTGCCTGTTTCTGAAAGAAACCTTGGTCAGGGAATAGATGACAGTTATGCGCCTCCTTTTTGTTAAGAGTGTCTTCTTTCTGGAGTTTCCCCAAAAATGGATATTTGATTTTTATAGATTGAAACTATTGCGGAGTTGAGGTCTCATTTGGAAATAAAAATGTCTTCCTGGTATTTCTTCTGTCGTTCCAAGGCTCCAGCCTGGTCACTTCAAGCACAGCTGGGTGCGGGGGAAGGCGCCCCCTCCCTGTTCCCCGTTCCTGCGGAACGGGGCCAGGGGCTCCCCCACCCACAGCTGCGGAAGTGGCACAGGCCTCCCCGCCAGTCACTCAGAAGAAACACCAGGAAGGCCAAAGGGGGAGGCTGGGAAACAACGAGCACCTGAGCCTCCTGTCTTTACGCATCTCAGCTTGGCTAGAACCAGCATGAAGATTTGGTGCATTTTCAAAAGCGACACTGCCATAAAATGGCGCGAATTGCTCGTTGTGGACCAGTCTTCTCCTTTGGCCTATGTCGCTCATAACATTTTTGGGGATACTCCTGTCTTCTTGGTATTGACAGAGCGGCGGTGCAGGTCTATCCTTGTTAGCATGGTCAATGTTACGTTTGGCTGGCGCAAGTAAATTCAGAGAAGCGGGGAAGACCCTGGCTCAGACCTCTCAATCAAGTAAGCGAACGAGGGAACATGCGATTTCTTTTGTACAACATCCGTTACGGCACAGGGATTGGGAGGCGTTTTCACCTTCCGGTGCCATATAGTGGCTATCTAAAGCGCACCAATGGAAATCTGCGGCAAATCTCTGATTTCATACGATTGGTTAATCCTGACATTATAGGTTTGCTGGAGGTGGACAGCGGCTCCTACCGTACGGAGAAGATCAACCAAGCTGAAGCTATCGCCAGGGAACTGAGCCATTATCACGTCTATCAGTCAAAATACCCCAGCGATTCCGTGGTACAGAAGGTCCCGTTAGTCAACAAGCAGGGCAACGCCTTCTTGACGAACCAAGAGATCAAATCTCATACGTTTCATTACTTCAGTGAAGGGGTAAAGCGTCTGGTGATTGAGTTGGAGTTGGAGAAATTCAACGTTTTCCTGGTACACCTGTCGCTCAAGTTCCGCCATCGCCAGTACCAGCTGCAAGAACTTCATGCCATGGTCACCAATGTGGAAAAGCCGATCATTGTTGCCGGCGATTTCAACGTGTTGTGGGGTGATCGGGAGTTAGAATTGTTTCTTGCCGCCACTGGTTTACAGAGTGCCAATGGCAAGGGAGAGCCGTCTCACCCCAGCCGGGCACCGAGAAGACAACTGGATTATATTTTTCACAGCCCTGAAATAAAGACCACCAATTTTCAGATACCACAGGTCAAATTCTCTGACCATGTGCCCCTGGTCTGCGATATTGGCTGAGTGGAGCCCGCCAGGACGAGCACCAAAAAATTCCAAATCCCAAATCTCAAATAACAAACAAATAACAATGACCAAAATTCCAAACCTGTTTTGGTCATTTAGTATTGGAATTTGATATTTTGCAATGAGGGGGTGGCTCAAAGCCGGGTCCTCCCCCGCATAGCGGGATCTTTGAAGGGCCCGGATTCTTTATTTGACAAAGGTTTCCACCTCAATCTTGTGGCCATCGGTGCGAATGGTGACGGCCCCGTGATGGTCGGTACGGTAGGTTCTTGTTCCCAGGGCGCGGTAGCGTGCCAAGACTTGCCTGGCGGGCAAATGGAAAGGGTTGTCAAAGCCGACGGAGAATACCGCGATTCGGGGCTGTAGCCAATGTAAGAACCGAAGTGAACTGGAAGTGCGGCTACCATGATGAGGCACCAACAGGACATCAACAGGTTCCTGAAGGGGTTGATTGGCCAGCCGGTACTCGACCTCTTTTCCTATGTCTCCGGGGAAGAGAAAAGAGACTTCCTTGTAGCTCAGCCGCAACACAAGGGAAAGGTTGTTGAGCTCTCTGTTCGTTGGAATTTTGTGACCTGGATGGAAATCAGTTGGGGGATGGAGAACCTGCACGACCACTCCCTTGATGTTCTGGCTTGTAGAGAGTTCCTGGGGGCCAAGACAGACTACGTTTTTTTGAGCCAACCGTTTCATAAGGTCGACAAAGTTTGGATCGGAGGTGGAAACATTAGTGCTCCAGAATTGTTTAATGGGAAAATGCGTTGCCACAAAAGACAACCCTTTGAAATGGTCGGGGTGGGCATGACTCAACACCACAGCATCCAATCGACGAATGCGACGGTGCCACAGATAGGGCGCTACCACATGCTGACCCACATCAAACGAACCGCCATAAAAGCCACCGCCATCGATGAGCATTGCTCCCCTGTCAGGTAATTCCACTACAGCCGAGTTGCCCTGTCCCACGTCCAAATAGGTTACCCGGAGATGGGATTGTGGAGAGAGAATGTGGGAAGGAATCAGCCATGAACCGACCAGTGCCAAACAGCCAGCCGCAATGAGGCTGGTTCGCAGCCAGCGAGAGGTTCTTGTGAATGGAACGAGGAGCAAAATATAAGCAAGTCCTACCTGCCAGACTCTGGGAGTACCTGGCCAAAATGTAGCCCAGGGCAGGCCGCCGAGTTTGGCTGCGAAGAGGACCACCAATTTGAGACCCAGGGTGCCAAGAGTCAAGATGAAGCCAGCAAGCAAGGTGGAAACTGGCAGTAAACAAAGAGCCAACAGTCCGGCCGGCAAAACAAGAAACCCCACAAGCGGAACCGCTAACAGGTTGGTGATCATGCCTAAAGGAGTCAAACGGTGAAAATGATAAAGGACCACCGGGGCGGTAAAGAGAGATAAGATCAAGGAGGCACAAATAAACTGATACAGACGATATCCCAGTCGGCGCAATCTTTGGTCTTGACCATCCTGGGGCTGGAGTATACGCACCACTGGCAGAATAGGTAGTATCCAAACCAGAGCGACGACACCGATAAAAGAGAGCTGAAAAGATGCAGCAAAAAGAGCCTCAGGGTGAAAGCTCAGGATGAGAAAGGCTGCAAGCAGAAGGGAATTGAGAAGATCCTTTTCTCGCTGGAGTACCAAGGCCAAGGTGAAAAATGCAAGCATCAGGGTGGCACGTAGCGCAGGCAAACCCATTCCAGTGAGCAAGCCGTAAGTAAGCGCAATGGGAAATGCAGCGAGAGCGGCTACCGGACGTGCTCCCCACCGGCCAGTCACAGCGACAATACGCACCAGGACAAAATGAAATATCAGGAAGGCAAAACCCGCCACCAGACCAAGATGGAGACCCGAAATGGCCAGCAAATGTCCGATGCCTGCGTTGTAGAGTAGTTCTCGGAGGTCAGCACTCAGTCTGTAACGTTCACCGAGTAAAAGAGCTTGATGGAGACCAGCAAGATCCGGGGGTAGCCAGGCTTCCAGAAAAACGCGGCTTTTGGTGCGGATGATATCTAGAAAATAGCTCAGCCCTATGTCTGGTTTGCCCAGGGGAACCAGATCAGCATCTTGCCGCACATAACCTCTGACCCAAATGTGTTGGTCTGCAAGGTATTGTCTGTAGTTGAATCCACCAGGGTTACTTAAGTTTCGTATTGGCTTAATCCGTACTCGACCAATAAGACGTTGGCCCACTGACCATTGTTTTTCACAATTGCGGACGGTAAGAAGCAGGTTGCCCGAGACCGGGTGCCAACTCTCACCCTCCTTAAAAGCTTCAAGCCGTAGGCGTATTCTGGTGCTACTGAGGCGATGTTCAAGAGAATGGGTGATGATGCCCATTAGCAACGCACTTTTTTTCTGTAGAAGGTGCTGAATGCCGGCAGGAGGCTGCGCAGGATCGGGAATTGTTGTAGAAGCGAGAGCTCCCATGACCACAAATATGGCCAGAGGCAGTAGGAGCAATCTCAGCCCCCGCACAGTTAGGAAACAAAGCAGAGCACAGAGGAATATGGCCAAAACAGCGAGAATAAAAGGTTCTACAGGGAGGTGACGCCCCGCAAATATGCCGCAACACAAGCTAATTAGCAGATAGAAAAGAGGACGGTGTACAGTTGACATGAAATGTGCGCCATTTCAATGGAAGGTGTTAATGCCCCAATATAAAGAAGTGCAGCAGGCAGCCGTGTCAACTAGGCCTAAGCACTAGGCACCACACAGAAGTAACCAGTAGCAAGCAGTTGAGAGGAAGTCAATCGTCATTTCGCAATCCGCAATTCTGTTCCATGCCTACCCCTTTACCCGTTCAATCTTAGCGCCCACTCCACTAAGCTTCTCTTCCAGCCGTTCGTAGCCCCGGTCGAGATGATAGACCCGGGATACCTCGGTAACGCCTTCGGCGGCCAACCCGGCCAGGACCAGCGAGGCACTGGCCCTTAGATCCGTGGCCATCACCGGGGCGCCCTGCAGTTTTGACCGACCACGCACAATGGCCGTGTTGCCTTCAATGCTGATATCGGCACCCATACGCTTCAACTCGCTCACATGCATGAAGCGGTTTTCGAATATTTTTTCGATGATTATGCTCTGGCCATCTGCCAGGCACATCATTGCCATAATTTGGGCTTGCATATCAGTGGGAAAACCAGGATAGGGATTGGTCTCGACATCTATATTATGGATTGTTTCACCAGCAGAACAGGTAATGTAGTCATCGCCGATTTCGAAGCGCATGCCGGCCTGTTCCAGCTTATGAATAACTGCTTCCACATGTTCCGGAATACATGGCCGGACAGTTATGCTGCCCCGGGTGATGCCTGCGGCAGTGAGATATGTTGCAACCTCAATACGATCGGGCATGATGGTATGGTCCAGAGGTTGTAATTCCGACACTCCTTCAATGGTGATCACTGAGGTGCCGGCACCTTGAATGGAACCGCCCATGTTGGTGAGACAGCTGGCCAATTCTACTACCTCCGGTTCCCGGGCTCCATTCTCTATGACCGTCTGACCTTCAGCAAGCACGGCAGCCATCATGATATTCGCAGTGCCCGTAACCGTAGGAATGTCAAAGTAAATGTGATTGCCAACCAACTTCTGGGCAGAGGCCTCCACATAGCCATGCTTCAATTCGATGTTGACACCCAACCGTTCCAGCCCACTCAAATGGAAATTAATAGGCCGGGCGCCAATGGCGCAACCTCCGGGCAGGGAGACTCGGGCCCTCTTGAAGCGGGCCACCAGTGGACCTAATACCAGGACCGAAGCTCGCATGGTTTTGACGAGATCGTAGGGTACCTCATAATCGTCCACAGTTTCGGTGTGAATACTGAGGGGATCGCCTTCTTCAAAGGTGGCGCCGAGGTGGTAAAGAAGGGTCTTGGTGGTACGAATGTCCCGCAGGTGGGGAATATTTCGAAGCCGATGAACACCGCCGGTAAGAAGAGTTGCGGCAAGCAGTGGAAGTGCCGCATTCTTGGCGCCACTCGTCTTCACAGTACCATGCAAAGGGCGGCCGCCCTCTATTACGATTTTATCCATCAGTTAAACCTCAGGCTCAGGGCTCAAGGCTTAAGGATTAGGTTCGTATTGTCTTATGCCTTGCGCCCTATGCCGTGTGCCTTACGCCGTTATGTTCCTGGATTGGGAATGTTTATTACTTCTTGAGTAGTCTTACTACTTACTCTGCTTTAATTGCCATCAAAACTCGATCTAAACTGCTGTAATCCTTGATTATCCGATAGTTTTCATAGCGCTGGCTATCTATTACTAGTGCAGAGACACTCTCAGTCTGATCAGCCCCCATTTCCATAAAGAGAGCACCGGCCTGGCACAAGACCGTGGGGGCTTCTGCAATGATGTGCCTGATGGCTGCCAGACCGTCAGGGCCGCCCTCCAGGGCGTGATGAGGCTCAAAGTCACGAATCTCCCGGGGAAGTTCGGAGATTTCGGCATGGCTGATGTAGGGGGGATTCGTAACCACCACCTTGAATTTCTGCGAAGCGCCGGGTATCGCGGCAAACATGTCGCCTCGGATGAAAAGGATCCTCTCATCTACGTGATGTAACTTAGCATTCTCCTGTGCTAACTGCAGGGCAGCCATGGAGAGGTCCGTCGCTACGATTCTGGCTGCTGGTAATTCCCGAGCCAGGGCGATAGCTATTGCACCTGACCCAGTTCCCAGATCCAGAATATCGACGTTCGGGTCAGCCTTGTCAAGGAATTCCAGCACAGCCTCCACCAGCACTTCTGTTTCTGGTCTGGGAATAAGCACATCTGGGCTTAGGCGCAAAGGCAGCGACCAGAACTCCTGGAGTCCGGTGATATATTGGTTGGGCTCCCCCCCAAGGCGGCGTTTGATACATGCTCGGTACGCTGCCAGTTCGTTTGTTTCCATAGGCCGGTCGTAATTCAAGTAGAGGAAGAGGCGGTCTTCTGCGAGCACATGAGCGAGCAGTACTTCCGCAGAACTGCGAGGCTCGGGCACATTGTTTCTCTGGAAATAATCAGTGGTCCACTGTAAGAGTTTCAGGACGGTCCAGGATTCTTCAGACATGGTTCGATTGCATGATCGACTCGGCTTCGAAATGGGTCGTGAGTGGATCGATGATGGAGTTGATCTCTCCCTCAAGAACTTGTTCTAGCTTATACAGCGTTAGATTAATCCGGTGTTCAGTTACCCGGTTCTGGGGGAAATTGTAGGTGCGAACGCGTTCACTGCGATCACCGGTTCCCACTTGGCTCTTGCGGTCTTCAGCGGTTTTGTCCCGCTGCTCTTGCTGCTTTCTATCCAAGAGTCTGGCGCGCAGCACCTTTAAGGCTTTGGCCTTGTTCTTGTGCTGAGATTTTTCATCCTGGCAGATGACCACCAGACCGGTAGGTGCATGGGTTATGCGGACCGCCGAATCAGTGGTGTTGACACTCTGGCCTCCTGGGCCCGAAGAGCGGAAGACGTCAACGCGAAGGTCGTTGGGTTCAATTTCCACCTCCACCTCTTCAGCTTCGGGGAATACAGCAACAGTTACGGCGGAGGTATGGATTCGACCCTGCGACTCGGTGGTGGGAACTCGCTGCACCCGGTGGACGCCGCTTTCAAATTTAAGACGGCTGTAGGCACGGTTGCCTGAAAGGGAGAAGATCACTTCCTTGAACCCACCAATCCCAGTGGCGTGGCTACTGAGCACATCAACTTTCCAACCCATCAGTTCGGCATACTTAGTGTACATCCTGAACAGATCAGCAGAAAAAAGGGCTGCCTCATCGCCACCGGTTCCGGCACGGATTTCCAGGATCACATCCTTATCGTCATTGGGATCTTTGGGAACAAGGAGTTGCTTGAGTTCGTCCTCGAGTTCATCCAATTCAGTCTGGATCTGACTGCTGTCTTCTTGGGCAAGTTCCCTGATATCTGGGTCTACATCACTGAGAAGTTCGCGGTTCTCCTCGAGCCTGGCGGCGAGTTCCCTATGCTTCCTGAATGTCTGAACGCAGGGCATAAGATCAGCATGTTCTTTGGCAAGACGCTGGTATTCCGGTTGATTAGCAATTGTCGCCGGATCACTCAGCTCCTTTTCCAATTCAAGATAGTGTGACTCTATGCTCTCCAACTTGTCGAACATGTCGGTTCACCGCCCGAGGAGATTACTCCGCAGTCTCCTCTTGCTTCTCCTCTTTCTTTACTTCTTTTTTTGCTTTTTTCTTTAGCTCTTTCTTTGCTTCTTTCTTTGGCTCTTCCGTTGCTTCTTTCGTTAGCTCTTCCGTTGCTTCTTCCGTTAGCTCTTCCGTTGCTTCTTTCGTTACGTCTTTCTTTGTCGCTTCCTTTTCCGCTGCCTCTTTCTTGTTTTTTCCCAAATAGTCACCGTATTTCCTGCGAAAGCGCTCAATGCGCCCAGCCGAATCGACCAACTTCTGCTTGCCTGTGTAAAAGGGGTGGCATTGAGAGCAAATCTCAATACTTATGTTTTCTTTGGTTGAGCCAGCCTCAAACTCATGGCCACAGTGACAGCGAACAGTGGTCATCCGGTATTCGGGGTGGATGTCCTTTTTCATAGCTTTCCTTTCTTACCAGTATCAATATTAGTTGCAACGCATCGTTGCAGATACACGAAAAACCTGACCCCTGTTATAAAAGG
>JAUWKY010000072.1 GCA_030613915.1 Syntrophobacterales bacterium | reverse complement strand
ATTGGCTACACGGGTGGGAATGACGGAGGTTTCAGTGTTCAGGACAGATGGAGGTTTCGGGTGTCAGGTGTCAGGAAAAAGAAACATACAAGCTGAAACGTGTTGGAGCGAAGCGGAAATCCCGTCTGAAGCGAAGCGGCAGCGGGGAACACTGAAACCTGAAACCCACGATTTTGTTTCTGCTAGCTCTTTCGGCGCCTTACTCAACCACCACAATGGTAACTCGTCGGTTCTCGGCCCGGCCGGCCGAAAGGCTGTTGTCCCCTACTGGTTTGATCTCGCCGCAGGAAAATCCATTCATGCGTCGTAAGGGTACGTCATACTCTTGGTAGAGGTAGCCCATGACCGCCCTGGCTCTGGTGAGACCGAGTTGAAAGTTGTAAGCTTCCGTCCCGAACTCATCCGCGTGTCCTTGCAACTCAACAAAAAAATCTGTGTTCGTTTGCACCAGGGGGACGACAACAGAGTCGATAGCAGTCTTGGCATCCGCTGAGAGAGCAGAGCTGTCGAACTCGAAGCGAATGGCTCCGTCATATTGCGTTGCCCCGGAAAAACTACTGTTTGTCAGTTGCCCAGCTCGGAGCAACGAACCCTCAAGTGTGGTGCAGGGCTCAAGCTCCGTTTGCTCAAAGCTGCCCATCTCCTCTACCACCACTGATCCTGTTTGGACGTGGGCTTTGGTGCTGCACCCTGCTGCTCCGAGCATAACGATGCCCAGGAAGGCGACAGTAGCCATGAGTGCATGTTTCATGATGATTCCTCCTCCCGATTGCGGCCTGTCGAATTATTGACGGCTTCGTATAAAGTCCATCTGCTGTGTTGCGCTTCATCTTTAGTCATTGCGGCGTACCTGTAAGTACGCCTCATTCCTAAAGATTCACGCGCCTTGCATCTGGAGCTTTTTACTGTGCCGTCTCGTTAATGACTTTTTACGAGATCATCATTATTATGTTTTCTTGTTTTGTTAACCAGACCAAACTCCGTGCAAAACGCATGCCTAAGCGCAGCACAACCAACCAGCTCTGAGTCTTAACCCGGATATTTCCTTTTCACTGGGATGACTGTGGGGGTACTAATGCCACAGCCTGTGATTTCTGAAAACGAGCAGATTATGTGATTTGACCTCTGAAATTAATAACATGTATATTTTTTGTAACTTTAATAAGGAAGATCTACCGTAAAGACCCGGATTTCATTTGATTTCTCATCGAACTATGGATACGGCAGTGGAGCTTTTTCGTTGACTTCAACCTTGCAACCGTGGTTTATTTTCTTAAGGGTGACATCTAAACCTTCTGCATCACCTTCTCAGATGCCACCTTGGCTTGCACCCTGAGGGGAATAACGACGAGTACGTGTTGTAGATTCAACTGAATCACTAGGTAGACAGCTCCTGTCCGGTGAATATGGATTTACCCGCTAGAATACAGATATTCTCATAGTGGAGGCAGAAATATGGCTCTTGGAGGAGATGGTCGAGGCGGGCCACGCATTAAGATCAAATGGCCCGTCACGGTGAAAACAGCTGAAGGCTCCATGGATGGGGTGACCCTTGATCTCGGTCCGGATGGCGCCTTTGTCTTGTGTGCGAATCCGCTTCGGTTAAATGAAGTTTTTGACCTGGTTATCAATGCTCCTGACCAGCCCATCGAGGCGAAGGCTGAGGTAATCTGGTCAAACATCTATGGCCCTGACGACGACATTACCCCTCGTGGTATGGGGGTTCGCTTTATACAAATATCTGGTGAACATCGTAGAGTCATAGCCAAGGTAGCTTTGCAACACCTAAAGTCGGAAAAAGTTGATCCCAGGGAGTTGGAGGCTCTGCAGACTCTGGTCATAGATTCAGACGAAACCCCGCCAAAATGATCCCTCGGGGACTGACCATCTGAGCTGGGCAAACGGATTTTAAACCCACATAATGGTGACAAACCGGTTGATAACAATGCAAGGGAGGGAAGAGACCATGAAGATTTTTGGCCATATCAGCTTGATTTTCCTGCTTGCTCTTTCACTGCTGACCGGCTGTGAGGCTACCCGCAGTCTTACTAGCTCCATAAGCGGCAGCTCGGATGAGAATCTGCTTGCTCAGGTGCCTGCTGAAGAGCGGGAGGAGGTCAAAAAGGCTGAATTTGCCCTGCAGGTTGCAGAAGAAAAGTTGAAGCTTGCTGAGATGAAAACTGAGTTGGCTTCTTTGCAAAAGAAATACGCGGTTTATGAGGAAGATGTAGCTGACGAGTATCAGAAGAAAGCGGCCGTTAGCGTGGATCTCGCCAAGTTGGAAGCCATAGATAGAGCGGGTCTGGGTGAAAAGAAAGAAAACATAGAAGACATAGCTGACCTCAAGGCTAAAGAACTCAAGATTGAAGTCAACAGAATCAAGATCGGGGCAAAGCGAGATACCACGGGAGAGAAGATCAGCGACCTGCTCAAACAGATTGAGGAACAGGAGACAAAAATCATAAATCTGAAGGCTGCCGGGGTACCGGAACCCGAGAAGGCCGACGAAATGAAAACCGATGAAAAACCTCCGGAGGATCACGCCGGTTGAATAATCCAGGGAGGTAGTAACCATGACTAGTCTCTTACGCTCCGACATAGCTGAGGCGCGATTGACATATGAGGGCCGGTACGAAGCTAGGGAGATGAGCAATGAGAAAGTCTCCACTTTTAATCTGAGGCACCAGGAGGTGATGGATTTTTACGGCCTGGAATTAGCGAACGGCACCGTATTCATCATTGAGGACCGGGTAAACGGGCTTTCCAACCTTGGCGTATTCAGAAGTAAGCAATTACGCCAGGGGGTGATCCTGGCGGCAGCCCTGCCGGCGGCGGCGGTTGCTATTGACGGTTTCGGTTCGCTGCAGGATCTGCCCAAAGAGGAGCAAACCAAGTCAATGGTTAATCGGCTCAAAAGACGGAACGACCGAAACGCGGCCCAGGTTATGAGCGAGGTGCTCCAGATTACCACGGAGACCTTTGAAATCGGCGACGAGGTCATTATCGAGAGCGCAATAACCGAGGGGGTTAGGGTCAAGCCGGGACTGGAGGCCGGTGGTAATCCCACCATTCCGGTGGGCGCCCTCTTCGGCAAGAAAGAGCACTGCAGCCGTTACGGCCGCGGCGTGAGCAAGGAAGTCACCAGATTGTCCATGGGCTCCGATGTGATCGACGGCACCGGCAAGTCGGTTAAGGGTTTTCACAGTTCACTCACAGCCCTTTTTGTCACAGAGTCCGATTTTAAAAGGCATCTGCCCGACATTTACGTAGAGCGTTGGATGGCCGGCGCCATGTTTCCAGAGTTCAACCCCAGGAATACCGATCTGCTGGAGGAGACCAAGATAATCGCCGAAGCCTGTGGCATAAAAAATCTGTCTGAAATGACCGCTTACTTTCTCGACCGACCGCGCCACCTCCTACCAATGGACCAGTTAAATGGTATGGGTGTGGCCACTCCTTACGACAAGGATGGAGACCTCTTTCCGGCAGTGGTAATGGGGCTTGATGGTCTCCGCTGTCCTGATGGTCGCGGTTTCCACAGCATGATCGGCGAGATAGGGGGGAGCGCAGAGTGGACGGTTGGTGCCCTGCCCCTGGTCTGGCGCGGTGGGCAGAGCCTGGGTATGCTTACCAGCCAGAGTTCACTAACCAGAAAAGACCTCTCCCCAGAGGAACTTTGGAACGAGCGTTTCCACTACACTGAGGAAGAGCTCATCCTCTTTCAGGATGCACGTTTTGAACAAAAGCCGTTTTTCACGGTCTGCGATTTAATGGATGCGCCATTTGCCGGCGGAGTAAGTGCCTTCGGAGCCATCTCCGACAACTATTTTTTTCCTCACCTCCAAGGGGTCAAAGTCGACCGCGAGCGCGGTCTCATCACCACCAACACCTTTATGGTAAACTCCCTCGGCAACATCGAGCATTGGCAGCTCACCTTCAAATGCATTGAAGGAATAGAGGCCACAGGCAAGAAGATGCAGTCACCAAAATCCGCATTACGTGGTCTCGATGAGGCTGACATTGATAAACAGATCAAGGCCATGGTTGATGACCAACTCAAGCGCTTCAGGCTCAAACAGTTCTTTGTTAATGAGTATTACCCGGCTATAATTCACACCGACGGCAAGATGGTGGTGCTCGAAAATACGGTGGAGGGCCTGATCGCCAGGGGGGCTCTCAGCGAATATGATCGGACTATAGTCAAAGCTGTGGTAAGGGATGTGCCGGAATGGTTCGCCGGCCCGGCTTAACCCCCGCATCGGGGTCAACCCGGATATTTCATGAATTGCTGTCGCGAGACCACGAAGATGGGCGTGCCACCGGGCAACCGCAGGGGTTTGGTTCCGAGGCGTACCTGAACGGTACGTCGCAGGGGCCGACACCCGAGGAGGCCAGGAAGGACGGCCATATCCGTGGTCGCAGCAAGTGATTCATGAAATATCCGGGTTAAAGGAGATCGCACATGAGTTCAGGTCTTATGGTTACAATAGGGGTCCTTGCATTGGTTGGGCTTTTTGGTCTGATCATTTTATGGGACCGGAAAAAGATCGAACAAGAAGAGGCCGCCCCCCAGAGGGGCGCAGAAGTCAAAATGAGTCCCAAAGAGAGGTGGGACTCACACGTGGAGCAGTTGCAGAAAAGGGGGTCTTAGGGACCGTCGCAATCAGATAGACATGGTATTGCTTACAGCCCACCAGACTGGTGGGCTGTTTTAGTCTGTCACGAATTGCCTGCTACTGCTTCGTAATGAATCTGACGGCTGCATCCGTAACAGAGCGCAAACGTCGCACGAGGGTTAGGATTAACTTCTTGAAAACTGGAGAAAGCGAGTCATATTCTTTGGTGAGTTTATCGTGGTCAAGGACTCCCAATCTTACATACCCCAGAGCGACCGCCGAAGCGGCGCGAGGCACCTTACCTTTCTCCAGAAAGGCCATTTCACCCACCACGCGCTCCTCGCCAAGGGTGGTAATGGACACCACACCTTTAGGGGTGCTCTTTTGGATCCTAACCCGGCCTTCCAAGATGATATAAATCCAGTCTGTGGAGGTGCCCTCTCTTAAAATGACATCTCCGTCTTGATACTCTTCTTCTTCCAAGATTAAAAAGGGATCAATCTCTACCATGATTTCAACCGGATGAAGTTAAATGCACGAACAGGGAAGTGACAGAGAGCGGGGAGCGGTGCAGGAATGGAGAGCGAAAGCGGACCGGTGTTCGCAGAATAGGTGACGACAATTGTACGCGAAGATATCTGTGGCTCCCAGCAGTTCAGACAACATTCCACTGGGAGTCCCGGGGGCACCATTTCAGGTTCATATTTCCTCCACCAATCTGCAACCAAATGAAAAGCTCAAGCTAACTGGTCGAGATAATAACGAAAGATTACCTAAATGCAAAATACAGGAATTCCAGCGACACTGTCAATACGAAAAACCACCATCTTGACTGCGACTCAGTGGTGCAAAAGGAGGAGACAGAGTGTGATGAATGATGAGGGAACGAAACAACCACCAAACAGTGGGTTTTGTAGAGTACATCCCTTGATCCAAACTTCAGGTTTCAAAATAATTAGCGCAAAGTATTGTAGCTCGGTCTCAAAAGGTAAACTGTAGAAGTATGTAATGCTCACTCACCACTGAAAAACCAAAGAAACTGCTTGCCTGGTCCGTCTGCACCCTTTTGTTAGACATTCTTTTATTGATAAGGGGAGCCAGCACGAATTATTAGAGACAAGAAGGCATCAGTCGGAGAATTTGTATCTTTGTTCTCCCATTCATCTTAAAAGTATTATTTCCTCCAGTCCCATCTTCCTTCCGCCCTCAACACGATTCTATCAACGACCTTCTGAAGAGATTGTGCTGTCGCACGGTTTACTTCACGAGGCGCTAACGAGCCGGTGGACGGACTGCGAAAGAACGTAGCATAAAATACGCAGGCCGCTAAATACGTCCCAGTCTTATTGGGATGTATATCATCAGAATACAGATCGAAATTGGGGTTTTGTCTGCGAATTGTCTTCCACACTTCGCCCACAGGTGCGATCAACCCGCGATTGTCCTTCGCCATCTCAAGGTAACACCGGTTGACGCGCTTTTGCATGCCTTCATACGTGAGCAGTTCGGGCGAAACATGTTTATTGGCAGGATCGCCGTTTCGACGTGCCATGGCCATGTAAAACACCACGCTCGTATGGCGATGGGCTTCCTTTACCGCTTCAGCCAAACGCTTCGCATATGGGAACACATCGGTAGAAAGTTGCTTGTGCGAAAAGCCGGGAAACTGGCTCTGTTCCTGGAGCACAACAAAATCCCAAGGTTGTTCTCTCAATTTCTCCAGGACCTTAGCGTCGGCGGCATGCTGGGCGAGTCTTGCCCCTCCCGGCGTATACGCATCATAGATCATCTTATAACCATGAGACTTGGCAATGTCCGCGACCATACCGGGGAGATTATTCACGGCAGTTAAACTATTGCCAATGAAAAGTACCCTGACTGTTCTGTTATTACCCTGGATGGATGCCGCATAAAAGACTGCAAAGGCAAGCAGTATAGCAGCCAATGCTATGAATAGAGTTTTCTTCATTAGTAGATTCTAACTGTTTATTAGGCAGAAAATTTTCTGCATATCTTCCAAATTCAGATGCTATACGGAAATAATTCTGCATAGCATAATAATAGCACCTCTACAGCCCCCGCACTCAAAACAATCTTGCAAAATCCACACCGGGAAGCTCAAGCGGGGAGACTACAGATGGGGTCAGAGGGGTGGGTCATTGCGAAAGTGTGCATTACATCCCTTAATTCACACTCTTCTGGGATTTGCTCCGGCACAAGATATCGAAAGTGGTAAGAAAGCGGAGCTGCTTGCAGAGCCTGTCCGCCGTAGGCGGATCCGACTGCAGCGCGTTGGGCATCATTTCAAGTTCCCGTTGAAACGCTCACTGTCGCAATATATTCGGATTGCTGTATCGCTCTCCCCGCCAATGGGTAAGGCTGCAGGTCAAGAAGTGATATATTATAATTTAGATATGTCGCTTCTGATGGCAAGGACATCGCTGTATTAAGCTCTACCGTATCCGATGTCTGGCCCTGGGAAGTTAATTGTATGTTGACCTTCCCATTGCCTTCCCAAATGCAATTCGTTCCTTGTGGACAACGCGAATCTTCTGAAACTGACAAGAATTTAAGTGAAAGTTGCTGAGAGAAAATGCTGGCCTCCTGGCCAACCTTGATGTCGAAAGCTTGCCCAGGGCTGGCCGTGATTGACGTTTCTGTGTCGGGTATATATCCATCGTGGTGATGTGTGTACCCTATAAGGGGAAAACAAATCAGAAGAAAAAAAACGTATTTCATTGGAATTTCCCCTCGTTGCCCAACTACTTATTGGGCAGAAAATTTTCTGCATAATACGATAACAGTGCAACTACCCCATCAACCCCAAATCCCCGCCTCAAACCAATCTTGCAAAATCCACATCGAGAAAGTCAAGCAGTAAACATTAGAGCTATAGGTAGGGTAGGGGCATGGGTCATTGCGAAAGTAAAGATTACATTCCCTCAATTCACACTCATTTGTAATTTTCTCTGGCACAAGATATTGAGAGTTCTCAAGGTGGGTTCACTCGAGGGCATATCATGTTGTCGATGTAGGTGGAAATTTGCCCAAGTGTCTTGTCCAATCAGATTATGATTCTCACCCTTTCTTTGACGCAATGGGTGCAAAAGGAGTCGAAAATGAAAAAAGCACTCAGGAAGCATGTCCTAGGTGCTTTTTATCCTGGCGCGCCTGGGAGGATTTGAACCCCCGACCTAAGGATTAGAAGTCCGTTGCTCTCTCCAACTGAGCTACAGGCGCTTGAGCGAAATTAGAAATTATTCCTGTAAGTTTCACCTTTCTCGAGGAAAGTGACCATCCTATGGCTAGTGCTTGCTCAGTAATCTCTCAAGCTCTCTGGTCTTTTTCACCTCGACATCCCGAAGCTGTTTCAGAACCTTAAGCGCTTCTCGATCGAGCCTGATCTGCTCTTTGTTCTGCTGGTAGACGAGGGCAAGGGCTTTCAACAGGTAGCGGTTAATGACCTCGTTGCGTTCAGTTGAGTCTTTTGAGGTTTTGAGCGCCCGCTCTAGGAAAAACTCTAGATTTTGAAAATCATCGCTGCCGCCGAACAGTTGAACAGGAAAAGCTAGGCCTACAATACACACGACAACCAAAATTATGCTCGCCACTCGCTTCATGTCGAAACTCCCAATAGGGTAATCGGGACTCCGACCAAGCAATATGAACTCAGCGCAGTGGCAGAGTATCAGATTTTAGTAAGATGTCAATTATGCTCTCAGATCAAGCCAATTTTGCGAGCACTATCCCCCACCCAATGTTCCTCGCTACGGAGAAGAAGCTGCTGTGCAAGCCCGGATATTTCGTGAATTGCTGTCGCGAGATCACGCAGATGGGCGGGCCACCGGGCAACCGCAGGGTGTTGGTTCCGAGGCGTACCTGAACGGTACGTCGCAGGGACCAACGTCCGAGGACGCCAGGAA
>JAUWKY010000315.1 GCA_030613915.1 Syntrophobacterales bacterium | reverse complement strand
GCCAGATGATTTCTCAATTGGGCCAGACGGCCCATCGATTCTTGGAGTCCAATTTTTTTCATAGACTCTGCCAGGGTGGCGAGAATCTTGATGTTATCCCTGGGTGGAGACTGAAGACCCCTGGTGATGGATATGAGACCTGTGGGAGTCAGGTGTTCCAAACAGCCTGCCATCCCCTCCACAGTGAATAGATAATTTTCATGCAACGAGAGGAGTCCGCTCACTCCGGCCGCCATGGACTCGGCGCCCACCACCTGGATAATGTCGAAATGTTCTCTGGAGTATTCCAGATAGTGCCGGGGTGAGGCGACATGGATCTCCAGGTCGTCACCGGTAAAGCCGGGACCAGCGACATTTGCAAGAGGACCGCGGAAAAGCTCCAGTATCTGGGGATTTTCCACTACTATGGTAATGTGAGATGCGCCGAAGCGTCTGGCAAGCCAGACATTGACGCCGCTGGTCTCGCCCAAAAGCAAGACCCTGGCCCCTGGAAATAGACGGTAGGCCACTGACATGGGGGTGTGGTCCAGGATGGCGGCCTCGTCTTGATCTTTGATGTGGAAAATGGGGCCAGCAGTGTCGCCGTCCGCTAGCAAAAGAGATTGAGCCGGGGGAGGGGTTGTAGCTGTGAGTCCGGCAAAAAGAGTGTAGTGGAGGCGAGACGATTTGAACACGTCCAGCCTGGCACGCGGCCCATGACGAGTAACCACGTGCTGCGCATCTCCCTGCTTCTGCCAGCGCTGGAGTTCAGCCAGCATCTTGTGCGGGTCCAGTCTCATTGGCACAGGTAAAATCGTCAACTCCAAAGCCAAAAGGAGACCAGCAAGCAAGGGAATACCTGCCCTCCACCAAAAATCCTTAGCTTCTGGCTCAGGTCTCCAGAGGAAAACTGCGGCCCAGACCGCCAGGGCAGCGGCCTGAATCAGTCGTGCCGGCGGCAGCCACAGCATCAGACCTACCGCAATGATAGGGCCAGCGCCACTGCCAATGAGATTGGCCCCGTAGACCAGATGCACCGATGAAGAAAAACGTATGAGGGTGAGACCGATAAGGACCCCGGCCAGAAGAAAAGGGAGGAAAATCAGAGCCTGATAACAGATGAGGTAGAATATCTGCTCGCCGCTGAAAAGAATGTATCTTATGTTGAGCGGCAGGGCTTCTGCGAGGCGGTAACAGATGGTTATGGTGACGGCCAGGGCAAGAGTGAGGCCGCGGCTCCAAGTGAAGAAACGTGGAAGCAGCCGAGGACTGAACAACCCCAGCCAGGTACCGCTAACTCCGAAGCCCAACAGGGCCAATGCCACCACGAGATAGGCAAAGTGATGCCAGCGGGAGATGGAAAGGGTGCGCATCAGGGCCACTTCCAGGCCAAGCACCGAGGCGGAAATAATCGCCACAGCTGCCAACTCCCGCAGGGCAGGCTTGTCCGTTGGCGCGGAGCCGTTACCTGATGCTGAAAGGTCAGTGGCTCTGATTCTAACTCCTTTTCTTTCCCGTATAGCGTAAGAACTAGGCACTAGGTGATAAGTGCCAGTATTTCGTAGACCCTGGCTTACTGCGCTTTTTGCGCGGTGCCGGTCATTGGTACAAATCGCACCGGGAGGAGTTCTCTGGTCCGCACTTTTCCCTTGTTGTCCTTGGTTACTACCATTAAACGCTGGACCTCATAGACCCCCCCAACTGGAATTACCATACGCCCACCTTCACGGAGCTGTGCGATCAACGGGGGAGGGATGTGTCCCGCAGCACAGGTAACGATGATCCCATCAAATGGAGCCTCGTCAGGCCAGCCAAAATAACCGTCGCCTACTCTCACTCTTATCACGTGGTAGCCTAACTTTTGCAGTCGCTGTCGGGCCTCGTTTCCCAGAGCGCTGATGATTTCCATGGAGAAGACTCTGGGAGTCAATTCTGAGAGTACAGCCGCCTGGTAGCCACTGCCTGTACCTATTTCCAGTACTTTTGCACCCGGTTTCATCTCCAGGGCCTCCGTCATAAGCGCAACGATGTAAGGTTGAGAGATCGTCTGGCCGTGGCCGATGGGAAGGGGTCGGTCCGCATGGGCGGCACGCTTCAAAGCCCAAGGGACGAAAAGATGTCGGGGCACCTGACGCATGGCTTCCAATACAGCTCTGTCACGCACCCCGGGAGAGCGATGAACCATCTGACTTTGTACCATCAGGGAGCGTTTTCGATGATATTCAGAAAAGCGGGGGGGTGCCCAACTCTTCTCAGCGGGATCTGAGGATTGGACATTTTCATCCCCTTGACTGAGTGCAGGGGTCAGGAGTGAGCAGACCAGGAAAAGAAGGCTCACGATTAATCCGGCCACTGTCTTGGAGCGGATATATTCCTTCGAATTCATCGTAATCCTATGGCTGTGGAATTTTTTCCAGTGGTTTCTATGGCAAGATAACAGAGGCTCTTCCACTGGGTCAAGGAGATGTGGTTGGAGTTATGGACTTATGGAGTAATGAAAAATCAGTGACTTCACAGACTGGAAAATCATTTCAATACTCCAACACTCCACGACTCCAATACTCCAATCAAATAGCTCTAAAATTTGACTCATAGGCGACCAGTGGTTAATTTAACCATGAATACAGACTGAGGAGGTGAAGCACATGGAACATGAGCCGGGCTATACACCATTGGCCCATCAGGAAGAATGTGACTGTTGTTGCGGCTGTGATAGCTTTGCCGAAAGGGAAGACTATCCCAAAGATGAGGAGGGAAATCCCATCTACAGGCCACTGTAAAGACACAGATGATGGAAAGTTAGAAGGCCCGCCTAGGCGGGCCTTTTTTTTTAAAATTCCAATAAAAAAGCAGCGGACCCGAGTAACCCCTGCTACCGTATTGTGACTATCACAGTAGCGTGCGAGCTTCTCGGGTCCACGTCTTTAGACTAACGTATATTACCTGTTTGAGTCAAGGAAAAAGTTTGATTTGGCTCCAGCGCTGGAGCCTGTCCTAACCCGGACATTTCATGAATTACTTGCTGCGACCACGGATATGGCCGTCCTTCCTGGCGTCCTCGGGTGTCGGCCCCTGCGACGTACCGTTCAAGGTACGCCTCGGAACCAATCCCGCGGTACCGCGGGCCGGTTGCGAGGTGGCCCGCCCCTCTTCGCGGTCTCGCGCCAGCAATTCATGCAATATCCGGGCGAAAAGTCCGGTCTGGCCAATTCCC
>JAUWKY010000039.1 GCA_030613915.1 Syntrophobacterales bacterium | reverse complement strand
GTTAAACCCTAAACCTTGGCACAAAAAAGGTAACGGAACGCTAAAATTCTTGTTGCAATTTCGTGACAATTTCTCTAGCCTCATTTGTTAGTGTTTCTTCGTCCGCACAGCCCGGGCTTTGGCCACGAGAACACCGTTGTTCCCCCAAAGGAAAGACAACTTTTGTTTTCCAGTATTGCCTCATCTGGCTGTGCAATTTTTGTCCAACCTCAACACAAAGGCTAAGGTATGACCTGACCCAGTTCAAGCATTAGCGAGTAACTGCAAAAGATGAAATCACTTGGCAAACATTTGATCATCGAGTTGTTTCAGTGCGACAGCACCCTCCTGAACGACGTCAAAACCATTGAACATCACCTGCTGGCTGCGGTCCAACTTTCCGGGGCCACCGTTATCCAACCATTCTTCCACCAATTTTCTCCCCATGGCATCACCGGGGTTGTGGTAGTCGCCGAGTCTCATTTCGCCCTGCACACCTGGCCGGAATATGGCTACTGTGCGGTGGATATCTTCACCTGTGGCGATACCGTCAATGGCCAGGTGGCGCTCGACTACCTGAAAGAGAACCTCGGAGCCGCCAATGCTTCTGTCATGGAGATTAAACGTGGTGTCCTGGATCTCCCCCAGTCTGAAATAAAGCACAAACCCGACCAGGATGCAGTATGACTGACCCCATTTGGTTTGCCGAGGATGGCGCCACAAACGTCGTCGTCCACTATCGCTGTCTGCGCTCCGTCTATTCCGGCCGTTCACGCTATGCCAAGATCGACATCGTGGACACCGCGGAATACGGACGCATGTTATTTTTGGACGGCATAGCCCAATCAGCCGACCAGGACGAGTTTATTTACCACGAAAGCCTCGTCCACCCAGCCATGCTTATCCATCCGAATCCAAGGAGTGTTTGCATTGTCGGTGGCGCTGAAGGAGCAACCATCCGGGAGGTTGCTAAGTATCAAGATGTCAATCGGATTGTAATGGTTGACGTTGACGAGGAACTGGTGAATGTCTGCCGGCAACATCTAAGCTCCTGGAGCAAGGGAGCATATGAAGATCCGCGTCTGGAACTCCACATTGGCGACGGCCGGAAGTTCCTTGAACAGACAAAAGAGATTTTTGATGTGATTATTGTGGATCTTAATGATCCCACCGAAGATAGCCCGGCAGTGTTTCTTTTCACCCGTGAGTTCTATCAACTGGTTAACCGCTGCCTTAGCCGGGACGGGGTCGGTTGTTTCCAGGGGACGGATCTGCAGGCAACGCGACTCACACTCCATGCGAGAATGTATAACACCATCTCCTCTGCATTTAAGTTCGTCGTGTCCTATCCCTACATGATGCCCTCGTTTCATGCAATGCACAGCTTCATTCTGGCTTCCAAAGAACTTGATCCGCGGACCCTGGATCTGGGAGAAAGGTTGCAGAACCGAGACTTGAAACTCCAGTACCTTTCCCCTTCCTTCCTCCAAGCCCTCTTCCGCATACCTGGTTACGTGGAGGAGGCCTATAAAAAGCATCAGGAGCTCATTACTGACGCCCAGCCCACCCCCTATGAAACCTAGCCTTCGGCACTGTCCGTTGTCAGTAGTCAGTTGTCCGTTGTGAGACATGGGGCCTGGGGATTCAGCAGGCAGTTGGTACTAGGCACTGAAGAGTGAGGAGTCAGTGGTCAGCTGCCTAGTTCGTCATTCCGGAATCCGCCAGAGGTGGATGTCCGGAATCCAGAAGAAAAAATACATCTGGATACCGGATCTCGGCTTCGCCTCGTCCGGTATGACAATTGTTGCCAGTTGTAGGTTTTTTCAAGACCGGCCGGAAACAGGAATACACTAGAGGATGGCATTCTGCCGGGTATGGAGATCCGTTTTGGGCTTTAGCAACGGACTACGGACGACTGACAAACCGTATTAGGTTCAAGCTAGCTAATTAGTATCCTCTGTGTCGTCGGCTGACCGCTCCATGAGAAAAGCGTCCTCGCCATCGTGGTAATAGCCGTCTATTCTTGCCTTAATGCGAAAACCAAGATTTAGGTAGAACCTCTGGGCCCCTACGTTACTTACCCTAACTTCGAGGCGGAGGGAGTTTCCACTGCAGTGACCAATGACCTTCTCTACCAATCTGGTACCGATGCCCACGCGCCTCTTATGAGGTCTTACAGCCATGGAAATTATGTGCCCATCTGGTCTGAACACAATGTAGCCGTCCATTTGATTACTCACGGTTACAAGAAAGGTGTGTGGGTACTTCAGAGAGAGGAGCCATAATTCCTCACGGTCGTATTGAGACTTAGGAAAAGCCTGAGCTTCAATCTGCAAAAGCTCATCGAAGTCTTTTGAATGCACCGGTCTGATCATAGCTTCGAACCATCAGGAATGATCATTATTATACTGTCTATTATTATTCCAGGGGGAATGATAAGGGAAGACTGTTCAGGTGATTCATGAAATATCCGGGCTAGGGCTGATCAGGTTCTTCGGATCCCCGGTCCCTAGGACGAGATCCCCAGACTCTGCTCGAGGTTGCGCAAGTTCTCTTCGGCGTACTGCAAACGGTGGTTGACAATGGCCAAATCCTCTGTGGCATCACTCTGGCTGCTAACCCTTTTGTGGGCCGCCTCCTGAATGTGGCTGATATCAACCATGGTCGCATCGCCAAAATCTCGAAATAACTGGATAAGGGCCTGAGTGTACATCTCTGTGAAGGTAAAAAGATAGGCAAACTTCAAGTTTTGGCGATAGTCTCTAAATGAGCTGAGCAGCTCTTTCTGAGTTTCTTTCTTGACGAGAGCAACAGCTTCCCGAAACACCTCTTCGTTAGACTCTGCCATATCTGTTGTGTCCCGACGGAGAACCCGACTCTTCAGTCCTGAGAAGAGATGACGCAATCTTCTCAAACCGAACCTGAGCAACAGAGATCCCCGGCCTAAGGCCTCAGAACGCTGCATAAAAGCAAAAAAGGGTGGCGGTGTTATCCCTGGCTTCTGCGGCTGCGGCATTGTCTCCGGTGCCACCTGGCTCAGCGTTAAACCAGAGTCTGTTAAGGTTTTCTGGTATTGTCGGAGCGCCTGCCCCAGCAGATCCCAGTAGCCAGTAGCCGTCTCCATAAGTTTTTTTTCGATCTGCTCTTCCTCGCTTTTGGCAAAGTCGATAATTCTGAGATTGACCTTGTCGATGATATGGCGAGATAGCGTCTGCCTAAAATCTTGATAAAACAGGAAAAGATTGGTGAGCCACTTCCTGGCTTCCTCCGGTTTGCCCTGACCAAAACTGTCCACCTGATAGTTTTCGACCAGTTGCATGGTGTCAGTGATGATAGGGCCGTACTTGGTGTCAAAATAGGAATCAACCGCAGACCTGACTTGTTCCTTCAATGAATTGCGCAACCCGTCTAAGGTATGTTCAACAGTGCTAAGAGCCGCCATCACAGATTGTTGGCGGACTTTGACCTCATCAGCCAAAGCCTCGAGTTCTGCCTGGTCTCTGGAC
The DNA here is from genome assembly GCA_030613915.1 of Syntrophobacterales bacterium. Lineage (GTDB taxonomy): Bacteria > Desulfobacterota > Syntrophobacteria > BM002 > BM002 > BM002. The sequence continues at coordinate 6,945 of JAUWKY010000039.1, read as the reverse complement.
AGTAGTCTCTGCCGGGTATTAACCGAGTCTTTCATGCTCTGGCTAACCCGTTGCAGGTGGCTCAAAACGGACCCGTGAAGAACTCGACCTCGTTCGCGATTCACCAACTCTTTTAAATCATTACAAAAATCCTCATATCCACACCGCGAGAGCTCCACCATTGCCTGCTCTTCATGCCAGCCCTCCAACCGTCTCCCTTCACGTGGGGACAACTCGTCCGTACTGTTTGCTATCTCCAGTAGCTGAAACAGGGCAGAGAAAGCGTAAATCTTGGCTTCTGGCACCAGCAGACCAAGCTCTTCAGCGATCCTCTCCTGAAGTCCTTCCAGATTCTCCATGTTGCCGTGTTCGTCCAAATCAACATTTACAATGAAGAGCGTCTGCGGAAGCAGTCGAAGTATTTTTATGGCTTCGATGAGTTTCAAGTCAGCCTGCCGAATCCCTACCCGGCTGCTGATAAGGTAGAGAATGCAGTGACTGCTGAGCAGGTATTCCTGCAGCATGGCAAAATGGAGGGGATTGGGTGAATCACTACCCTGACAGTCACCGATTTCCACCATCTCCCCCAACCACGATATGGGTAATTGCAGTTCCATATCCCGAAGATATACTGCCTGCGATTCCTGGCTGACAAAATCCTGATGTCGATCAAGCTCATCTGCATCGAATTCCAACAGAACCGGCTCATCTTTGACGTGGGCGCTCAGCGTACCATATCCGTTCAAATAACCGTTGATCAGAACTATGTTGGGATCGAATGTTTCGCGGCCTGTCAGGCTATCCTGTTTGAGCTCCTGGATGAACTGGCGCAGGGTGTGGAGATCCTCCTCCCGGCGCAGGTCTATGGAATCCATTCCTTCAAAGCCTCTTGGCAGCGCCAGCATGGACAGAGCCTCATTGACTTCTCTATTTATTTCTTCCCAGGACTTGATTTCAACCCACCCCTTCTCCTCCGGGCCCACACGAATGCGGGTGATAAAGGCGGTAACGATTCCAGCGCCCCTCTTGAGCAGATCTCGACCCTGCATTGCATTGATGAAAGTGCTCTTGCCGGATTTAACCGGCCCCACAACAGCGATCCTCAGAGTCTGATCTTCTAGAGTTTCAGACACGGCTTCGAGGCTGCGACGCCATGAACTCAGTTGGGCTGAATCATCTGGAAAAAGCGGTGACACCTCTTCTGTCAACGTCTCCAGAATTTGCTTTAGTTTTTCCAGACTAGCCTGCTCTTTATGATTGTTCGGCATAATCGATATCAAGGATTTCGAGGTTTTTTACGCCACCAGGGGTTTGAACCCTAACATCATCTCCAGCCTCTTTGCCTATCAGGGCCTGGCCGATGGGTGATGTCACTGAAATCGTTCCTTGAGCCAGATCTGCTTCATATGGTCCCACTAGGCGGTACCGCGCTTCTTCTCCGGTATCAAGGTCTTCCAGCTCCACTGTACTACCGAAGATCACTCGGTCAGCTGAGCCCTCCGACACCTCAACTATCTCACACTGGCCGAGCTTAGAATGAAGATCGTTGATTTTGCCCTCAACTAAACCCTGCCTTTCCTTGGCTGCCTCAAACTCAGCATTTTCACTGATGTCGCCATGCTCACGAGCCTCTGCTATCGCCTGGATAACTCGAGGCCGTTCTTCCCTCTCAAGGCGTTGCAACTCGGTGCGCAAGCGCTTATATCCTTCCCGAGTTATGGGAAAGCGCTCCATAGGTGGCTCCTTCCTATAATGTGGTTGGTAAGGAAAAATGGAAAGCCCCGGCCATCCTGCAGCCAGGGCATCTGCCACACCCTTTCTTTTTTACTCAACCTTTGAGGAACTGTCAAGTTTTCACATCGCTTCGCTCGCTCGTCTAGCCTCTAAGATCAGTACAGAAAATTGGCACTCAATGGACTGTAGTCACTGCGACTTCCATTGAGAGGGGGGCGCTCTTTTCTCTGGAACAACGTTGAGTGTGTGAAGGAAGGAGCGGCTTTGCGGGAAATTACGTTAGTCCTATATACCTAAGTAAGCTTCTCTTATATCACTTGATTCTGCTATTTCTTTAGCTGGTCCCTCCGTCTTGATCCTGCCTTCGTGCATGATGTAAACATAGTCTGCCGCCTTAAGCGAGGCCTCAGCGTTCTGCTCCACCAGGAGTATGGTTAAACCGATCTCGGTATTCAGTTTTTCAATGGTCTCGAAAACCTCACCTACAAGTTTTGGTGCCAATCCCTGACTGGGCTCATCCATCATGATCAATTTTGGTTTCGTCATGAGTGCCCGCGCTATGGTAACCATTTGCTGTTCGCCCCCGCTAAGTGAACCAGCTGCTTGTTTGCCCCTCTCTTTTAAAACAGGAAACAAGGAATATACGAGCTCCAGGGTATCATCCTTATCTTTGAGTGCCTCTTTGCGATAGGCCCCCATGATCAGATTTTCCTGGACGGTCATGCCAACGAACAGATGCTTTCCCTCAGGCACCAGGGTAATGCCCAGGTCCACCTTTTTGTGCGTAGGCAGCAGGGTAACATCAATTCCTTCATAGGTTATCTTTCCTTTCCAGGGTTGCACTGAACCCAGGACGGTCCGGAGCAAGGTCGATTTACCCACACCGTTGGGGCCAAGTAAGGAGGTAATGGAACCCTTTTTTACCTCCAAGCTAGGTTTCCATAGCACCTGCATGGGCCCGTAGCCTGACTCGAGATTCTCGACCCTCAACATGCTAGTCTCCCTCTGAATGTCCCAAGTAAACTTCAATTACTTTTGGGTCGGTCAGAGCCTCCGTTGTTGAGGCATCCACCAATTTCGCCCCCTGGTGCATCACCATGACTCTTTCAGCCAGCCCAACCACGGCCCGCATGATGTGCTCAACCATGGCGATTATGGACATTTTCTCTTCCTCCTTGAGCCGCAGGAGGAACTGCACCATTTCATCGATGTCCTTAGGGTTCATCCCGGCCATGGCCTCATCCATAAGGAGAAGTTTGGGCTTCATCGCCAGGGCTCGAGCAATCTCCATTAATTTCTTTTCCACCGGGGTTAGGGGTCCGGCTGCCTTGTTTCGATGATCCTGCAAGCCTACGAGATCGATGTAATGATCGGCTATCTCCAGAGACTCATCTACACTGACTTTGTCTGCCAGGGTGCCAAACATGGCGCCAATCGCCACATTCTCCCTAACACTCGCCGAACTGAAAGGCCTGGGGATTTGAAAGGTTCGGCCCAGACCCAGTGGTGCTCTCTTGTATGCCGGCAGGCGGGTAATATCTTTATCCTCAAAGAAAACTTTCCCTTCTTCGGGCAGAAAAACTCCGCTGATAACATTGAAGAGGGTGGTCTTACCGGCGCCGTTGGGGCCAACTATGGCAATGAGTTCTCCCTCTTGAATCTCAAGACTCACGTCGTCAACGGCTACCAGGCCGCCAAAACGCTTCGTTATATTTTCGAGCCTTAATAATGCCATATTGTCCTCTAAACAATGTACCGCTCTAAGGTCGTGCCCCTCACTCTATTTTTCAGCATACCAACAGTTCCCTCCGGGAACAAGACAATGATGATAATGATAATCGGGGCAAAAATAAGCAATTGGAATCCTGGCAAAATGATGGCGAGATAATACTTGGAAAGACCGTAGATGAGTCCCCCCACTACCGGACCAAGGAGAGTCCCGGCTCCGCCAAGGAGCACAATAATGATGGCCTCGATGGTGTAATGGATCTCAAAAACCTCGGGCGGAAAGACATAAGGAGTTTTAATGGCCCAGGCAGCGGCCCCCAGCAACCCCGCGAAGATTGCACTGGTTATAAAGGCAATGATTTTGAATTTGGTCACGTTGATGCCCATGACCTTGGCGGCATCCTCATCTTCTCTGAGGGCCGTAAGTGCGTAGCCAATCTTACTTCGCATGTAATGAAGGGTCACGAATGCAGCCAAGGCCGCAATGATAAGCACTAAGACGTCTGCCCAGAAAGTAGACAGGGCGCTGGCCATTTCTCTTCCAAAGGCTTCGTTCATTTGGGCAAAAAATATTATGCCTTCGGAACCATTCCATATCTTTGCCCCTTCAATAAGGTATCTAAACCCCTCATTGACTCCGATAGTCGCTATGGCAAAGTAAGCTCCCCTCAACCTGAGAGCTACAGCCCCCACGGCCAGTGCCAAAAGGGTGGACATCACCATTGCCAAACACAAGCCGATGATAAGCAACCCTATACCCAATCCCTTAAAGTGGACCAGCCTGGTGATAGCTAATGCCATGCCGTAGGTGCCCACACCCATAAAGGCCACATAACCGAAATCCACATAACCTGTCATGCCAAGGAAGATGTTAAAAGCCTGGCCGAGAGCACAATAGAATGCCAGCATTGCCATCAGCTCCCACATCCCAGTCATATTCTTTCCAATCAAAAACATGATCAGATATATGGCATATACAGGGATAAGGGGGTAATATTTGGCCGGATTCACTTTCATTTGGCCCTCAATAGCCCAGTCGGTCTAATCAGAAGGATCAATAGCAGCATTGCGAAGGAGAGAAACCTCGTCAAAGCGAACGGCTCCACATTGGGAAGCAAGGCAAACAGAGTATACGACCCGTTCTCTATGAGTCCAAAGACCAACCCTCCAAAAAAAGCACCATATGGCGAGGCCAGACCTCCAAGTACAGCGATAACAAATGCTTTCAGGGTGTATGACCCGCCCATATAGGGATTAATTCCAACAGGAATAAACATTGTCAGCAGGACGCCGCTTGTCACCGTCAAGCCGATGCCAATTGCAAAGCTCAGAGCGTAGACACCGTCGACGTTCACACCGCATACCCTGGCGCCCTCACTATCCTCAACAACACTTCGCATCGCAGTTCCAGCCCTGGTTTTGTTGAACCACAGGTACAGCAAAACGGCAATGGCTACGCTACCCAAGCAGGCATAGAGTTTTGTAAATGGCAGAACCGTGATTCCAAGGTTTATCTTGCCCACAGCCCAGTTGTAACCTCGAAACTCGGAGCCGAAGATGAGCTTGATGGTCTCTTCCAACAGAACACCGATAGCAAAGGTGGCCAGCAAAGTAGCAAGCTCTGGTGCTTTGATCAACTTGCGCATGACCGTGTAGTAGAAGAGAAACCCTAAAGCCAGTCCTATTATTAGGGCGACAGGGATGGCAAATATCGGAATGATTCCAAGAGCGTTAAACAACCACAGGGTCACGAATGCCCCGACCATGATGAAGGCCCCATGCCCAACATTGACAACCTTGAGAACACCAAAAATCAGGCTGAGACCCATGGTCGCCATTCCGTAAATGGCACCCAGCACAAGGCCCTGGATCAAATTGCCAGCGAGTTGCTCAAATATCATCCTGTCTCACCCTCTTAGATTTCCATTCCCTCTCTGCGGCTTTGCCTGAATATGAAAATCTCCCCCCTAAGTGGCGGGCCACCTAGTGAGGGAGATTTTCGTCAGGTTTTCAGTTGCTAAAATGTGCCGAAGCGATCACCGCTTACTGTCTCACTCACTACGTGCCTCACTATCTCGGCTTTGCCACCTTCCCTTTAGCCTTTTCAGCAAAGGTTGGCATGGGATAGGCAAACCTGCCGGTCTGGGCTGCGGGAGGCCATACAATAACCCTCTTGCCGCCTTGCCACTGAACGTCCACCATGGAATGCCCGATCTGAAGCCCGGTCTCGTCAATATCCCAGCCTCCGTAGAAGGACATAAACTTGAGATCTCCCAGGGCTTTCCTGACCTTGGTAGTGTCAACGCTATTGGCCTTTTCTACGGCCAAGACATAGGACAGGACAGCAGCACCAGCCTCAGCCGCATGATAATCTGGTATCATGTCTTTGCCCAAAGCCTTTTTGAACAGGTTCACAAATTCATCCTGACTTGGACCAATCCATTGCAGACCGTTCCTCTTAGCCCCTTTTTCGGAATAGGTGACGCCGTATTCCCAGTGGGAAGGACCCGAGACGCCTTCCGCCATGTTGGTCAAGGCCTTGTAGAAGGCTGGCAGGGTCGCAGCCGCTATCAGTGACAGGGCATTGGTGTCTATGTCCAAATCCGCCATCTGGCGGTTGAAAAGCTGGCCGTCTTCAAAATGTCCCCCGCCGATAACGAAGTCTGGCTTGCTAGCCTTCAAGGCAGAAAGCAGGGGAGTTAGATCGGTAACACCTTTGGGGTAGGTGCGCTTGAATACGATTTTGAATCCAAGCTTCATGGCATAATCTTCCGCTCCCGACATGACCATTCCGGCGAACTCTGAGTCCTCATAGGCCAGGGCGACTCTCTTGGCCCTGGGATCATTCGCTTTGATCATGTCAAGGGTTCCCTGGTGATAGCTGCTGGCCGGGCCAATGCTTTGGACGATGTACTCGAATCCCTGCCAGAAGATCTTATTGTTGGCACCTCCGTGATCCATGTAGAGCATCTTGCGGCTTTCAGCCACGGGCGCTCCACGCAGAGTAAGTCCTGAACTATAAGGTGCCATGACAGCATTAACTTTGTCCACCGTGATCAATCGCGCGATCAGGCTTGTGACAGCTTCTTTCTTGGACTCGGAATCATAGTAGACATACTTGAGCGGGACTTTCTTCCCGCCGACCATTACGCCGCCATATACACTATTCACCCAGTCAACAATTCCCTTTATCCCACCTAAAGCCTGTTCTCCAGCCTTGGCATACTTGCCAGAAAGACAGGCAGGGTGGCCAATGACGATCTTCTTTGGCGCTGCAAACGCATCTGGTGCAAAAAGAAGCACGAAAGCGGCCACCAAGCTCATAAATCCAACAAAATACTTGTTCTTCATAATCCATCCTCCTAACGGCTAGTTTTTGTGCGCCGTACTCATTGAATCTCCGGTTCGCCCCTTAACGACTCCCCAAGATTCTTCCTAGTTTCTACCATCTTTTTTCGTGACAAAATTAATCCCCATTTCCTCTTTCTGGACACGCGGGGACTT
>JAUWKY010000217.1 GCA_030613915.1 Syntrophobacterales bacterium | reverse complement strand
GGAGCGTGCTGCCAACATGACTCATGTCTCGGTATCTACTGGTAGCGGCAGGCACCACAGACAGGAACTTGTCCCAGGGAACCTTCCTCCCCTCGGCGATCGGCCGGACTATGTTTTCATGGAACGTCTCCCGGTAGTTCGCCATGAGGTTCACCGGCTTGATGGTTCCCAGTTCATCTTTCTCGGTAAGGGCAACAGGAAGACCGGCTGCTTTATGATTCTGACCGAAGTTCTCGGGCTCAACCACCTCGTAAGGAACGCACGTCGTATCTATTCCCTGAACGAGTTCTGCTGGGGAACCTGATGCGGCCATCGCGGCTCCATATTTAAGGAGTGTAATGTTGGAGTCAATGACCTCTTTTCCCTTTTTTACTCCTAGTTTTTCCGCAAAGATACCTTTCAGGCGGGTCTCGAATTCTTCCTCCGCCAGAATCTGCTTTTCTTTGTTAATGAGTCCCAAAATGGCAGCACCAGGCAAGTTCCGGTTCAGGTGCTTGAGGGCTGCCCTGGTAGCATCGATGGCCATCAGTTTGATCTGCCGCTCCGCAATCAATTCCTGCACATGAGATGGAAAAGATGCCAAGATTTCATCACTGCTCCTTGAACTGTTAATGACAAACAGCCCATGTTGCTTAAGACCTCCCACATATTCCTGAAGGATATGGCCGGAGGCAAACTTTTCATTGAAAAAAGCCAACACATCGTGTTCCGCAAGTTCGGAGCTATTGCGAACAGGATGATTACTGATGCGCATGTTCATAAAGACGGCCGACCCCTTCCTCGCTGCCCCGTATCGCGCTCCTGACTGGATATATTTGCAGCCATCGCCCTTGTCCTGGGCGTAAACGAGTGCCGCTGTCTCCAAGGCGGTTTTCACGCCCTCGGCACCGATGCCGATAAAGGTTATGCCAAGCTCCCGCTCCTGATAGTCGGGGAGCTGCTTCGCTTTGAGAGTGTAAGGGCCTTCGATGCCAACAAAGAAATCCCGATGAAACTGACCCCGCTTATCCTCCAGACATGCCTTCATATTCTCTATGGCCGCAGCAACGTCGTACTTGTTGAAGTCCTTGCCACCCAGACCGTACACTCCGTGCAGCAACGTGGGCATGTCCTGCCGACCATAGACCCGGTGTTCCTTCTTTCCCTCACGGCCGGCACGATTGGAAACTTGCAGGGCCGATTGAATATCACCCATAAGGAGTTGGTTGTGTGCCATACCACTTCGCTCCAGCACGGTGATAATCTTGGCATTACGGACACCATAGGCAAGTTCCTCGTAACAAGGAGGGGTAAACAACACAGGCCTCACCAGGCCAACTTTCAAGCCTTTCGTCTCCCGATAGTAATCAACCACATCCTTGACCACTCCCGCCCCTGATCCCATGATCATGAGGACCATGTCGGCATCCTCGGTGCGGTAACACTCCACCACTTTGTAGCCGGTGCCCAGAATTTTGTTCATCATGTCCATCGTGGCAACGAAGCACCTTTTGAAAAATCGGTAGGCCAGGTCTTGTGCCACCTGCCCTTCCATGGTCAGATCGGTGTCAGTAAAGGTGCCAGCGAGGTATCTTTGCTCGAAATCGGGCTGATAAAGGCGGTTTGCAGGTCCGACAAAATATCTGAGAAAAGTATCAGAGAGGAGTTTGATGTTCTCCAAGGCATGGCTCTTGATAAAACCATCGCCGATGACCATACAAGGGAGCATCACCTGTCGCACCTCTGATACTTTAGTGGCAACGGCGACCAAGTCGTGCAGTTCTTGATTGTCCCCGCTTACCAGTTGAGCCCATCCCACATTACGCACACCATAGAAATCGGTGTGACCACAGTGAATGCTCAAGGATCCTTTGTTGACCTCGCGGGCCATCACCGTCATAACAACGGGCAGCCTCTTGCCGGCCACAGAAAAAAGGTTTTTCGTCTTGAGCACCAACCCCTGGGACGATGTATTGTCAGCATAGCGTCCCCCCTGGGAAGCCATGGCCTCCACGGCTGCAATGGCGGACAGTTCATCACTGGGCTGAAAATACATCAGTTCATGACCGAAGAGATTTTTCTTTCCGTCGGCGGCGGCCTTGGCAAAATCCTCGGCAATGGCTGTGGAAGGCGTTATGGGATAGCCGCAGAGCCCATCCACAACTCGCTCCAATACAGAAAGCGCTGCATGGTTTCCGTCCAGAAGTACTTCGTCCCGGCTCCGCATTTCCTCAATCATTTTTTTCGGAACGGAACCGATGTCAAAGTCAAAGATGTTTTTGGCATCAAACCTCTCCCACTCGGCCTGCCAGTTGAATTGTAGCTTTTTCACTTTCTCTTGTCTGAGCAGGTAAAATGGCAACTCATGTTGCAATGCTTCGATATCTATCCGTGGGGCCATAGCAAGTTTCTCCTCAAGGTCCTAAGAATTCTTATCTCCTGCAATCCAATCAGTGCGCTCATGAATTCAACAACTGCCATAGTAAAACGACTCAACCCTGCAGAGCCCGGATCAGGGTCGCCTTGTTTCTGCACATCATAAAGCAGGAAATGTAAAGATTTGCCCTCTCAGGTGTGAGGTAGTAGAGGGGTACCGTACACTGTGGAAAACACCCTTGGTAAGGGAAAGTCAATTTTAGTGCAGAAGCCTTAAGTTGTCAAGATTCCCGCATTCCAGGCCTTACCCCAAAAATGTATGCTTGATGTTTATACACTGAAGCTATTGCGGAGCTGAGATCTCATATGGAAATGAAAATGTCTTCCTGGTGTTTCTTCTGTCGCTCCAAGGCTCCGGCCTGGTCACTTCAAGCGCAGCGGGGTTTGGGGGACGGCGCCCCCTCCCTGTTCCCGCCTCCGGCGGGCCAGGGGCTCCCCCACCCACAGCTGCGGAAGTGGCACAGGCCTCCCACCAGTCACTCAGATGAAACACCAAGAAGGCCAAAGGGGGAGGCTGCGAAACAACGAGCACCTGAGCAACCTCTTCTTCCACTCTTAGCCCCGCAAAGGCCAGCATGAAGATTTGGTGCATTTTAAAAAGCGACACTGCCATAAAATGGCGCGAATTGCTTGTTGTGGAGTAGCCTTCCCCTTGGCCTGTGTCGCTCATAACATTTTTGGGGAAACTTCTGTCCCACCAGCTTAGGAAAAAGCTTGAAAAAATTTCATTACTGTTTGGTGGAATGTCTGAGCACGTTCAAGGTAAATGAGATGGCCAGTATTGGTGAAGGGCTTCAACTGAGCTCCAGTAATGCGCTTCGCCAACAACCGGCCGTTTTCTGCCGGTACCAGCTGGTCACAATCCGCTGTGAGAATAAGGGTCGAGGTTTGAAGACTGCCGAGGCGGTCGCAGGCATCGAAGCTGCGGATCGCTCCCAGTTGTCTCTGCAGAGCGTAATCCGGCTGCAGGGGAGCGTTTAGCTGCCGTTCTCTATAACGTTTCAAGGAATCCGAACCACTGTGCAAGAATGTAGGCGTGACCAAGAGGGTGAGGTTCTTGTCAATAATCCCCTCGGGCGAAAGACCCGCGTTATTGGCAAATCCTTGAATGACCTCAGGAGCTGGTGGGATACGCTCACTGCCACCGCAGTGGGTGCATCCGAGTACCAGACCAGAAATCCGCCCTGGGTGACACAGTGCCAGCTCCTGAGCTATCATCCCACCCATTGATAACCCCACCACAAAGGCTCGCACTTCTCCAGCAGCATCCAGGACAGCTGCGGCATGATCCGCCATCTCCGCGATCCCATAAGGTCGATCAGGCATGCTGGAACGACCTGCGCCCATATTGTCAAAGGCAATCACCCGAAAGTGAGGAGACCAGGCACCGATACTTTCTTCCCACGTCCAAGTGCCACCGCTGACCCCACTGATCAATAGCAGAGGTTCACCTTTTCCGTGACTTTCCCAGTAAATTTCAATATCACCCACGGCTGTGTGTGGCATGAATCAACTCCAGATTCAGGCTTGCGCCTTATGACGCAAAGCGCAGAGCGCAAAGCAAAAAACTGTCAATGTCAAAGCTCCCTATTTTTGTACGCTATGCGCTATGCGCTATGCGCTATGCGATCTGACCTGGCCCTTCGTAGATCCCGCGACGCGGGGAAGGACCAGGGTTTCGATGTTGAATAAACTATAGTACCACCCCTATACTATCTTTCCAGATTGAAAAACCAGGGTCAAATTATTTTTGTTGGCAAAACAGTTCGGCCTAGGCGGAGTCGAAATGTAAGGAAGGTATTCCATTTTATTGTAGTTCGCTCGCTAACCCCGTCCGCCTCTATAGGCGGACTACGGGGAATGCGCTCGCCGGAGCATTGTTCATGACCGATCAGAAAAGTGATCATCCATAACAGGCCCTAGGCTATTGACACTGTAAAGAAAAAAGGTTCTCGTAGACTAACTAATGTCCATCCGGAAATCAAAGATTCCCTGATGGAGCTGTCAGCACTCAGTCCCGCCCAGGCGGGATCAGCTAAACCCTATGATTTTAAATGTATTTTGCTGAGAGCTGATCGCTGATCGCTGATCGCGCTCATCCGAAAACCGGGGTTTTCGGATGAGCACTAACTAATGACTAGTTGTATTGCGCCTTCCCGTTACCTTGACAGGAGGGTAATGCAGTGAATACTTTTAAATATTCCTATTTTTACTTTGGTCAAGTCTTACAACCAGAAATACTAAATCTTGTTGCGTTGAAAAGATCTGGAGGTCTTGATGTCTTTCACTCGCAAGGGTCTCTTCTT